>CAXSEO010000248.1:3132-4854 GCA_964235525.1 uncultured Sphingomonas sp.
GCCTCCCCCACGAGCATCGCGACGACATCGCCGAGGGCAATCCGACCCTCCGCTGGCGCCCGTCCGGATGTGAGGTGGAGGCGGATCATCGCCCGGCCTCTGCGACGACCTTGAAGGTCACCTTCGGGTGGAGCTCCGCCACCGGGTGCGCCAGGCCAAAGGCCTCGAGGTCGGCGACGACGCGCCCGATGGGCTTGTAGGCCTCAGGCGCCTCCTCGGCGAGGAGCGCGCGGTCGTCGCAGACGATCCGCCCGCCATAGGCGTTACGCGCCAGCGCCTCCCGCTCCGAGCGGGTGCGGCCCGCGCGGTGGCGCATCGAGGCTCGGTCGTAGCGGCGTCCGCACCCGTGCGACACGGCGCCGTCGCTGCACGCGAGGTCGTCGCTCGCCTTGACGAGCATCGTCGGCGTGCCGCGCGATCCCGCGACAGGCACTATGCGACAGGTTCCGGCCGACGCCACGGCGGCGCCTTTGAAATGCAGGAAACCGTCGCCGTCCCGGACGACGAGATTGTGCGGAACATCGGTCAGGAACCGCACGTCGGCGCCGAGCGCATCGCCGACCCGACGGGCGACAACGCGCCTGTTCAGTGCTGCCCACCCGACCAGGGCGTCGTGGCGGTCGAGGTAGGCCGAGGCTTCGGCCGATCCCGCCTGGAAGGCGACGTCGCCCGGCGCTTGCACGGCGTCGAGAAGCTCCGCGCCGTGGCCGCGCGAGCCGCAGTGGACGAGAATGACGCAGAGGTCGTGGTCGAGGCCGAGGGCCCGGGCCGCCTCCGCGTCGACGACCTCGCCGACGGCCTGAACCTCCGCGAAGTGGTTGCCGAGCCCGATCGTGCCGAGGCCGTCGGCGAAAGCGACGTCGAGGCCGGCCTCGTCGAGGAGGGTCCGGCCGTCGCCGTCCCACGTGAGCGCCAGGCGTCGGAGTCGATCAGCGGCCTTGTCCGGGCGCAGCCGGCGGGCTGGCAGGTCGAGGGCGAAGAGCCCCATGCCGCAGCCGACGTCGGCGCCGACAAGGCGCGGGCGCAGCGAGGTCGCGGCGATCGCGCAGCCGACGGGTCCGAACTTGCCTGGATGGAGGTCCGGCAGAGTTGCGATCCGAGTGACGCCAGGCAGGGCCGCCGTTTGGCGGCACTGTTCGAGGGCGGCGCCCTCGATCCAGGCGGAGGGGGAGTGGAAGTGCGTGACGCGCGCGGATGCGGGCGTCGGGAGGGGATTGCCCATGATAGGGAGACCTTCGGGACGTGGGGAGGCGCTCGCCGGACCTATCGTCCGGACGCGATGCCGTGACCTCCCGCGCGCCGCGCGTCAGGTCAGGCGATGCCCCTCGCGGGGGCGGGGATCGCGTGTCGCAACCGTCGCTCCTGTCGTCCGCGGCACCGTTCCGACGCCGGTCGTAGACCGCGTAGCGCACGAATGGCCGTTCTGCAACGCCGTCCCTCAGCGGGCCTCGTTCACGCGATCGACGGCTCGCCTCTGCTTGGGGCTATCCGACATGTGGGGCCAACGTGATCAGGGCGACAGCCACCACGGCGAACGCCAGGCCAACCCCTTCGACTAGTCCGACCCGTTCCTTGTAGACAACGATCGCAACGGCGTTGACGGCGATGAGCTGCAGGACTGCCGACACGCTGAATGCCGTAGCCATCCCGATGTCCCGGATGAGCCTCAGCATGAGGAGGTTGCCAGCAGTGTAGAGCGCGAGCGTGAGGACGATCCTCCAG
>CAXSEO010000249.1:0-4852 GCA_964235525.1 uncultured Sphingomonas sp.
AGGAGTTCTTTACTCAGACGATCGCCCGGGTCGCGGGTGCGTTCGATGTCGTTGTAAACGGCAATCTTTATGGGCTGGATTACCTCGGCTATCTTGATACCTTACTGAGCAATGATCCCATCGCAGCCTCTCACACCAGCTCGGAAGGCCGCGTAATTGAGAACGGTCAGGTGCTGACCAGCCGAAGCTCTCCTCTAACTTTCTGGTTCGCCGAGATCGTGGACGCCGGAAAGCGTGCTCGCAAGGCTCCCCGCTGGCACTACGAAAGCGGGCAGGGAGACCCGCCGCAAGGAGCTAACGTCGTAGCTGGTATCGGCGGACTAGGGCCGATCATATCGCGCAACCTACCCTATGGAGTCGGGAACGAGTACGGCCACCGAAGACCGGTCCCCGCAGCGGCGATCCTGGCCGCGCGCTCGCCCCCTATCTCACGTCCCGTAACAACGCGACGTTCGCGAGCGCCGAGAACCGGGACATTCGAACCGGCAAGACAATCATCGCCTACCACGCGAGAGAACAAGCCTTGTTGGTCGGAGTGCAATCAAACGGCAGCAATCCTGGCCAAAAGTATGGCAGCTTGAGACGAGACCTAGTCGGTGCCGGTTTCAGTGACGCCGTCTTCGGCGATGGCAGTGATAGCTCGTTGCTATGGTACAAAGGCCGGCAAGTGGTCGCACCCGGCCATCGCAAGGACGAAACGATCACAGTCGGTCTGGGGTTCGTACAGGCACACTCGGTTCCCGGCAAAAGGGCAAGGTAGATGCAACGCATCGCTTTGCCCCGACTAGGTCGCTGGTTGACAGTCGGAGGATGTGCCGCGCTGTCGGCCTTACTCATCACTCTGACTTACGACAGCTTTTCGGTGCTCGGCGGAACCGGACCGGCGGCGATCTGGGGACCAGCATTACCCGCATTAGGATGTGGGCTGGTCTTGGGGATTGTCTTGCTTGCGATGCTTCTGGTGCCTCGTAGCTGGATCAGCGGCATCTTAATGCTGTGGCTGGCTCTGCTCGGTGCCCTTACACACCGAGTCAGCGATCGAGGGCCGGACGGAGTCGAAGAACAATGGCTGTGGTTGGTAAGCCGACACCGAACAGGGGATGTCGATGGCGCGCACCTCAAGAGTTGTACTATAGCTTTGCTCTCCGCACTTTGCGGGACCGCCGCTGGCGCAAGGTTCAGTACGCTAACCTTTGTTCAATTCGTTTCGATGCGCGAGGACTTGAACGGTCACTTGTCCCCGAGCTGATTGTTACCGGCGACCTGTCGAGCTAATCAAGGGTCGGCGGTTCCAACCGCCGACCCCCTAACCTCACCGCGACTTCTGGTACAGCTTCTGCGCGATCTCGAACATTTCCTCGGGCGCATAGTCCGGGGTGAAGGCGCTCGGCACGCCGGTCAGCTGGTGAATTTTGCCGCCCTCGGGCATACCGTCAACCACTTCCAGCTCGCCCGGGGGATCACCCGGCAGCGCGTTCTCGTCGGTCCAGATGCCAGCCATTTCCTTATAGTCGCTGGGGCTGAACGTATAGAGGCGGCGGTGTGAGCCCTCGTCCAGATATTTCTGGCATTCCGGGATTTTCGACAGGTCGATGTTCGGCGTCGGCAGCATCTTCTCCAGCGACACGCCGGTGATCTTCTTGAGCGCCAACGCATAGCTGTGCGCGTGGACCGATCCGCGCACCAGCAAATAGCCGCACACCTCACGCCCGGTCGGGTCGGTCAGCGTCTCGTACACGCGAAGCTTATGGAGCCGCGCGCCACATTCGAGGTGGAAGTTATGGAGCAGGTCGACGACCACGTTACCGGTCGTGGTGACGAAATCGTTGTTCCACGACGCGCCGTTGCTGTTGACCGGGGTCGCCCCGCCGCCGTTGGACAGGAACGCGGCCGCGAGCCGCATCTGGCTCATGTCCTCGAACGGCGCACCCGAGATGTCGCCGCCGTCGCCTGAGTCGCCACCCTCCTTGTCCGGGCCGTTGGCGAGCATCGCCACGCCGTTAGAGACCAGCTCGACGTGACCGAGTTCCTCGGCGGTGATCGACGCGACCAGGCTGTAGAACGGGCGCAGCTTCGCCTTGGAGCGGAAGTTGAAGCTCTGGAACATATAGTTGTTGAGCGTCGACATCTCGCCATATTTGCCGCCCAGCAGCTCCTGGAGCGCGGCGGCGGCGTTCGGGTCGGCGCGCTTGGGCGCGGGGAGTTCGGCTTGCAACTTGTCGACGCGCATGAACATGGAAGGTCGCCCGTGGTGATTGGAGCCGCGGTAACGGGCCGCGATGCGCACGGGTTGCTCTCGGCACGGCAGCGCAACGACTTATATTTGCGCCGCGTGGCCTTGCCACTCGATCCACGCGGCGTGGGGATGGCAGGTGGCGAGGTCCGCTGCCTCGCCGCCGGGCCAGGTCTGGAGCTGTAGTCCCATCATCCCGCCGCGCGCCGGGTCCGCCTCGAAGCTGACCCAGGCGAGCGGTCGCGCTTGGGTCGCGCGCGCGCCCGCCGCCTCCGTCGCCGCGCGGACCCGCTCGCGCGCGGCGGGCGGGAAGTATTGCAGCGCGACCGAGTGGAACACGACCCGCGTCACGCCTGCGTCCTGCGGCTCGGCGAGCCGGTCAACGATCCAGTCCGCGCCGTCCGCCCGGTCGATGCGCGGCGGGTGCGCGCGGGCGATCGCGATCGCCTGTTCGAGCCGCGCGAGCCGCTCGGGCTGCTCCGGCCAGACATAGGTGAGCAGCCGCTCGCGGGTCGCGTCGTCGCTGAGGTCGAGCGGTGACAGGTCGACACCCCGCGCGGCCCGCACCTCCAGCGCGGCATCCGGCGGCGGCGCGCCGCGCCACTCCGGCGTGATCGCGAGCGCGGACGAACTGTCACCCGCTGCGATGCCGCCCAGATCATAGCGGTATCGCGCGATGTTGAGCAGCAGCCCCGCGCTCGACCCGAGTTCCAGCAACTCCAGCGGTGTCCCGAACCGTTCCGCCACGACCAGCAGCGCCGCCACAATCGCCGCGGCCCGCCCGACCTCGTTGGTCTGCGGCGGGCCGTCGAGCCATCCGAGCAGCGCCTCATCATGCCGCCGGAGCGCGTCCGCCAGCGCCGCCGCCACGCCGTCGACCTCGCCCGCGAACACCGCCGCCAGCGCCTCGTCCCGCCCCGCCCGCACCAGCGCGTTGACGCCGCCGAGCAAACGCAACACCAGCGCGTCGGCCTGCGGGTCGTCCGCCCAGCCGAGCACCCGCGCGCCGGTATGCGTCTCGGGCGTCAGGCCCTCTGCCAGCGCCGCGCATAGCCGCGCATAGCCGCGCATAGATCGGCGCACCCATCGCACGACACCATTGCTCCTGGACGCGGAACGCGCCGCGAACCTCCGTCTCGCTCGCCATCGCGCGAAACTGCACGTTCTGGCCGCCCGAAGTAAAGCCCGTCCCTAGCCGATCTATCGTGGATCGCTATCGCAGGTGATTGCCTGGCCCGGGCGCATGGCGAATCCTGGCCACGCGTCGCACCCGTCGGCTGCCGTGCCGCACCCGCCGGGAACGCCAGGGAACCCGGTATGCGGGATCAACTCGCCGAAGACGCCCTCACGGCCGCCGACGATTCGGCGATCCACGCCATCCTCGAACAGGTGTGCAGCGTCACGCACATGGGCTTCGCCGCGCTCGCGCGGGTGACGGAGCAACGCTGGATCGCATGCCAGGTCGTCGACCGGATCGAGTTCGGACTCGACGCGGGCGACGAACTCGCGATCAAGACCACCATCTGCGACGAGATTCGCCGCGCGGGCAGGCGCATCATCATCGATGACGTCGGCGGCGACCCGACATGGCGGATGCACCCGGTCCCGATGCTGTACGGGTTCGAGAGCTACGCCGCGCTCCCGATAACGCTGGCGGACGGCAGCTTCTTCGGCACGATCTGTTCGCTCGACCCCGCGCCGCGCGAGGTGAGCGCGCCCGACACGGTGGCGATGCTGGAGCGGTCCGCCGCGCGGGTCGCGGCGCTGTTGTCCCGGCCTGTCGTCCGAGCGCCGGTTGTCGGGGCGAGCGCGCGCGCCTAGAGCGCCGCCGTGCCGATCGTCATCGCCGTTCCCAAGGGCCGCATCCTCGCCGAAGCGCTGCCGCTGCTCGCCCGCGCGGGCGTGCGGCCAGAGGCGGCGTTCGGCGACGAGGACGCGCGGGCGCTGCGGTTCAGCACGGACGTGCCCGGGCTGGAGCTGATCCGGGTGCGCGCATTCGATGTCGCCACCTTCGTCGCGCACGGCGCGGCGCAGCTCGGCATTGTCGGGTCGGACGTGCTGGCGGAGTTCGACTATCGCGAGCTCTACGCGCCGGTCGATCTCGGCATCGGCCATTGCCGCCTGTCGGTCGCCGAACCCGCCGCGCTCGCCGCTGCCGATGATCCCCGCGGGTGGAGTCATGTCCGCGTCGCGACCAAATACCCGCAGCTGACGCAGGCACATTTCGCCCGGCGCGGTGTGCAGGCGGAGTGCGTCAAGCTCAACGGCGCGATGGAGCTCGCCCCGCTGCTCGGCCTCGCCCCCCGGATCGTCGACCTGGTCTCGTCGGGACGGACGCTGCGGGACAACGGGCTGGTCGAGGTGGAGGTGATCCAGCAGGTCACCTCGCGGCTGATCGTCAACCGCGCGGCGATGAAAACCCGCGCTGAGGTTGTGCCGCTGGTCGACGCGTTCCGGCGCGCGGTGGACGGGCGGTTGGCGGCGTGATCCGGCTGTGCATTACCGACGCTGGTTTCTCGCGCGCGTTCGACGCGCTGGTCAATGCGCGACGAGAGCCGGACGCGGACGTCGCGCGCGATGTCGCCGCGATCCTCGCGCGGGTAAAGGCGGAGAGTGACG
>CAXSEO010000250.1:0-4837 GCA_964235525.1 uncultured Sphingomonas sp.
ACGATCGCCGCCTTGCGCGCGCGGATCGCGGGCACGGTCAGCCGTTTCATCGGCGCGGCGACGGGGGTGGCGCGGCTGGTCGAGGCGTCGATGGTATAGGTCGTGGACATGGCCCGCGTCTAAGCGGTCACTGCACTTGATGCCAGCCGGTCGCCATGGCTGCCGACTCCGCAAATCGAGAACCCAACTTGCATTGCACTCCGGCCTCCAGCGCCGCGCTACGAAGGATCGTGCCAACCGAACTCACCTGCATCGTCGAGCCCGGCTACGCGGTAGAGCGCATCGTCGCCGGCTCCGGGTTCCACACCGCGAACGGCGTCGCGTTCGGGCCCGACGGGCGGCTCTACGTCGCGAGCGTGTCCGGCGAGAGCATCTTCGCGCTCGACATCGCGACCGGCGCGATCACGGTCGAAGTCGGGCCGTTCGCGGGCGAGGCGGATGACCTCGCTTTCGCGCCCGATGGCGACCTGATCTCGACCGCGTTCATGGAGGGCATCGTCCGGCGCCACCGCCGGGGCGGCGGCGCGGTTGACCTCGCGACCGGGCTCCCCGGCATCAACTCGATCGCGTTCACGCGGGATGGCAAGCGGTTGTTCGTGGGCCAGGTACTCATGGGCGAAGGCCTGTGGGAGATCGATCTCGCCGGAGCCGCGCCGCCACGGCTGGTGACAGACCATACCGGCGGGCTCAACGCGTTTACGTTCGGCCCCGACGGGATGATCTACGCGCCGTCCTGGGACCGGGGCCAGGTGGTGCGGGTCGACCCGGAGAGCGGCGCGACGACCGTGCTCGCGGACGGGTTCCACAAGCCGGGCGCGGTCCGGTTCGATGCGGCCGACCAGCTCTTTGCGCTCGACGACGAGACGGGCGAGCTCTGGGCGCTCGACCGGGAGGGTGACGGCTGGCGCAAGCGCTTCATCACCCGGCACGGCACCGCGACCGACAACATGGCGATGGGCGCGGACGGGCTTATCTATGTCAGCAACATGGCCGACAACGCCATCGACGCGGTCGATCCCCGGACTGGCGCGGTGCGGACGGTCGTCTCGGGCGCGCTCGCTTTCCCACGCGCGATCGCGATGGCGACGGGGCCGGGGGGCGAGGAGATTCACGTCGCCGACAGCGGCGCGTATCGCATCGTCGACCCACGCACCGGCGCGGTGCGCGACGTCGCGCGCGCGGTCGCCTCGCCGCTCCAGTTCCCGAGTTCGGTCAGCGTGGGACCCACCCACGTTGTGCTGATCGGGGAAGGCATGGGCGTAGTGCAGCTCTACGATCGGAAGGGCAATCACGTTCGCGACATCGCCCGGTTCGACCGCCCGAGCGCCGCGATCGAGCTGGCGGACGGCGGTCTGCTCGTCGCCGAGCCGATCGCCGGACGGTTGCTGCTGGTGACGGGCGACGAGCGCCGGACGGTAGTTGAGCATCTCGACCATCCCGCGGCGCTGGTCGATGCGGGCGACGGCTCGGTGCTGGTGGCGGACAGCGGGAGCGGGAAGCTGTTGCGCGTCGGCTTGGCCGACGGCACCGTGACAACGCTCGCGGCCGATCTGGGCGGCTGCCGCGCCATTGCGGTCGTCGGCGACGGCACGGCGATCATCCTCGATGCAACCGGCGGTCGGCTGTTGTCGGTCGATCTCGTGAACGGGCAAGCGACCCCGATCGCGAGCGGACTGCCGGTCGGCTATCTGAACAGGCCCTACCCCCGCTCAGGCGGCGTCGCGGTGGGCAGCGATGGCGTCATCCATCTCGCCGCCGATGTCGAGAACGCGCTCTACCGCCTCCGCCCCATTCACGGGCGGGGCGTGTGACCGGCTCGTAATGCCCCGACCCCGACCGACACACGCCGGGTTGTCACCCGCCTGGCGTTCGTCCCGTGCTCACATCATGTCCAGCGCGCTAGAGCTCTCGCCCGCGGCGGTGATCACTTGTCGCAACGGGCACCTGAGGGTCGCGCCGGCCCTGGTCGCCCGATAACATTGGCGCTTGCCGAGACCAGCCGCCATCCACTCTCCGCGCTCCGCCAGTGCGGCGACCCCTCAGACCGTCGCCGTCGTCGATTTCGCCAAGCCGATCTGCTGCGTCAGGATCGCGTCGTCGACCACATCCTGCGGTCCCCAGATCGGAAAGGTGATTGCGTGGATGCCGACATATTTGTGCCGGTGATGGATGTCGCACAGCACCCAGAGGTTGTCGGCCGCATGGTCCACCCATGCCCTGATCGTGTCCAGGTCCATGTCGGTCTGATAGCTGTCATCAAACGCCTTGTAGGCCGGGTTCAGCTGCGCGTAGCTGGCCTCGGTCTTGCGGCGCTCCGCTTGGTGCAACAGCCCGGGGCGGATGTGCAGGTTGAACTTGGCGGGGTCAACCGCGTTCGCCAGCGCCCATTCAATCGTATGGTGGTGCGTCTCCATCTGCTTGGCACCGAACGGGTTCCCGGTCGGGTCACCCAGCGTCGAATACTGGACGCCGCACACCAGGCAGTGCTTGTCGTCCACCAAAGTCAGCTGGTGATGCACCTTGGCATAGTCAGGCGATTCGGTGCGCTTGTCGTGCGCGGGGTAGAAGGCTTGCTCGTCCAGCATCCGCTCGACCGTGTGCGGCTGCGACGGATCCGTGGGCGGCGAGGCGATGCGCGCGGCCGCGCGGTTCTTGAGCACCGCCGCATGGTCCGCGACGGTCCGCGAGCGCTGTAGCTGGTCGTGGATGTAATCCAGATACTCGGGCGAGGTGCCGTGCACTGGCAGCGATGGACCGTCCGTTGCGGCTTGCGGGGACGCGGGTGCGGGCTCAACCATGGCCTTCTCTCCAAAGCGAGCGTGTCGGGACCCGCCCTCACGGCATACCGCCTGCATACGTCAAACCGGAGACAGCGCCTTGTGCCTCACCGCAGCGGCCCGCACCTTACTCCCACTCAATCGTCCCCGGCGGTTTGGACGTGTAGTCATAGGTCACCCGGTTTACGCCGCGCACCTCGTTGACGATCCGGGTCGCTACGCGCGGGAGGAAGCCCGCCGGGAACTCGAACGCCTGCGCGGTCATGCCGTCGACAGAGGTCACTGCCCTGAGCGCCAGCACGCGGTCATAGGTACGCCCGTCCCCCATCACCCCGACGCTCCTGACCGGGAGCAGCACCGCGAACGCCTGCCAGATCGCGTCGTACAGCCCGGCGTTCCTGATCTCCTCCAGCCAGATCGAGTCCGCGCGGCGCAGTATGTCGCATGCCTCGCGCGTCACCTCACCCGGAATCCGGATCGCAAGCCCAGGTCCCGGGAACGGATGCCGGCCGACGAACGCTGGCGGCAGGCCCAGCTCGCGGCCTAACGCGCGCACCTCGTCCTTGAACAGCTCGCGCAGCGGCTCGACCAGAGCCATGTTCATCCGCTCGGGAAGACCGCCAACATTGTGGTGGCTTTTGATCGTCACCGACGGCCCGCCGGTGAAGCTCACGCTCTCAATCACGTCGGGGTACAACGTGCCCTGCGCGAGGAACGCCGCGCCGCCGATCGCCTTCGCCTCGCGCTCGAACACGTCGATGAAGGTCTTGCCGATCAGCTTGCGCTTGGCCTCCGGGTCGGTGATGCCCGCAAGGCCGGACAAAAACTCGTCCGCTGCGTCGACATGCACCAGCGGGATGTTGTAGCTGCCGCGAAACAGTCCGACCACTTGCTCGGCCTCGCCCGCGCGGAGCAGGCCGTGGTCGACGAACACGCAGGTGAGCTGTTCGCCGATCGCCTCATGGATCAGCACCGCCGCGACCGCCGAATCGACCCCGCCCGACAGGCCACAGATCACCCGTCCGCCGCCAACCTGCGCCCGGATTTCGGCGAGCTTGGCGGCGCGGAACTCGCGCATCGTCCAGTCGCCCGCCAGCCCGCAGACATGGCGCGCGAAGTTCGCAATCAGCTTGCCGCCATCGGGCGTGTGGACCACCTCCGGGTGGAACTGGACGCCGTAGAACCGCCGCGCCTCGTCCGCGACGATCGCATAGGGAGCGCCGTCGCTGGTCGCGACGGGGGTGAAGCCGGGCGGGAGCGCGTTGACCTTGTCGCCGTGGCTCATCCACACCTGGTGCCGCTCACCGGGGGACCATAGCCCGTCGAACAGCGCGCAGGACTCGCGAACGTCGATGAACGCTTGCCCGAACTCGCCGCCATCGCCGGAGACGACCACGTTGCCGCCGAGCTGCGCGCTCAGGAGCTGCTGGCCGTAGCAGATGCCGAGCACGGGGACGCCCGCGTCGAACAGCGCTTGCGGAGCACGCGGGCTGGTCTCGACGGTGACGGAAGCGGGGCCGCCGGAAAGGATGATGCCCTTGGGCGCGAGCCGCTTGAATGCGGCCTCGGCGGACTGAAAGGGCGCGACCTCGCTATACACCCCCGCTTCGCGCACCCGGCGCGCGATGAGCTGGGTCACTTGGCTACCGAAATCGACGATGAGGATGGAGTCTTGGTGGGGGTCAGTCATGAACGGGCGATAGGCGACCGGCTTAGAAATCTAAAGGCCGCGCCTATGCGAGCGCGGCCCGACGGTTGTTATCGGTCGCCGCGGCAAATCCGCGTCGTCAGACGGCGCTTGCAGCGCCGCTGGCCGAGCCCGGCGATTGACCCGGGATCAGCGTGGCTGATCCCGCACGCTGGGCCTACGCCGCCTCGTCGTAATCCTCGTCGGTCATTAGCGGGCCGCTGTCCTGCCCCTTGGCGTCGACGTCGCGGTCGACGAACTCGATGATCGCCATCGGCGAGGCATCGGAGGCGCGAATGCCCGCCTTGATCACGCGGGTGTAGCCGCCGTTGCGCGCCTGATAGCGGGCGGCGAGCGTGTCGAACAGTTTCAC
>CAXSEO010000251.1:0-4829 GCA_964235525.1 uncultured Sphingomonas sp.
GAACCGCGTCACGCCAGCCGGGTGCCCGGCGGGATCGGGAAGCCGCGCAGCAGCTCGGCGGTGGTGGTCACCCCTCGGCCGGCGCGCTGGACGAGGGTCGGCCGGATCGCGCCATCTACAGAGGCGATGGTGAGGTGGTCATCGAGGACTTCTCCCTCTCCCTGTGGCACGGGGAGAGGGTAGGGGAGAGGGGAGTTAGGCTCGATCGCCCGCATCCCGGACTGCCCCTCTCCCCGGCCCTCTCCCCTGAAGGAGAGAGGGGATATTTCCGCCGCCAGCACCCGCACCCGCTCGCCCGCGACCTCCAGCCACGCGCCCGGCGGGTTGAACGCGCGCACCTGCCGCTCGACCGCCGCCGCGTCCCGCGCGAAGTCGACCCGCAGCTCCGCCTTGTCCACCTTTGGCGCGTAGGTCACGCCCTCCTCCGACTGCGGCACCGGCGGGTGCGCGGCGAGGTTCGCCAGCACCTCCACCATCGCCCGCGCGCCCATCGCGCTCAGCTCCGCCGTCAGCTCGCCCGCCGTCTTCCCCGCCACCGACGTCCGCGCCTCCAGCCGCACCGGGCCGGTGTCCAGCCCCGCCTCCATTTGCATGATGCACGCGCCCGTCTCCGCGTCCCCGGCCAGGATCGCACGCTGGATCGGCGCGGCCCCCCGCCAGCGCGGCAGCAAGGAGGCGTGGACGTTGAGGCACTCGTGCAGCGGCGCGTCGAGCACCGCGCGCGGCAGGATCAGCCCATAGGCGGCGACCACGCCCACCTCAGCGCCGAGCGCGGCGAAGGCGGCTTGCTCCTCCGCCCCGCGCAACGACACCGGCGTCCGTACCGGGATGCCGAGCGCCTCCGCCCGCTTCTGCACCGGCGAGTGCACCAGCTCGCGCCCGCGCCGACCGCCGGGACGCGGCGGCTGCGTATAGGCCGCGACCACCTCATGCCCCGCCGCGACCAGCGCGTCGAGCACCGGCACCGCGAAGTCGGGCGTCCCCATGAACACGATCCGCATGGCGGCGCTTCACCCGCTGGCGGGGCGGGGCGCAACCCCCTATCTGTTCCCGTGATGGCCTCGCCCGAGATCGACGCGCTGACGCAGGCGCTGGCTCGCCTGCCGGGGCTGGGACCCAGGTCGGCGCGGCGTGCGGTGCTGCACCTGCTTAAGAAGCGCGAGGTGGCGCTCAAGCCGCTCCGCGCCGCGCTGGAGGCGGTGGACGAGCGGCTGGCGACCTGCGCCACCTGCGGCAATGTCGACACGCTGGACCCGTGCTCGATCTGCGCCGACCCGCGCCGCGACGCGCGCGCGCTGTGCGTGGTGGAGGAGGTGGCGGACCTGTGGGCGCTCGACCGCTCGCGGCTGTTCCCCGGCCGTTACCATGTGCTCGGCGGGCGATTGTCCGCGCTGGAGGGGGTCAGGCCCGAGGACCTGTCGATCGACCGCCTGCTCGCGCGGGTAGAGGCGGGCGGAGTCGACGAGGTGGTGCTGGCGATGAACGCGACGCTGGAGGGCCAGACCACCGCGCACTACATCGCCGAGCGCGTCGAGCGGTTCCCGGTGCGGGTGACCCAGCTCGCGCACGGCTTGCCGGTCGGGGGCGAACTCGACTATCTTGATGAAGGCACGCTCGCGCAGGCGCTGCGCGCACGGCGGCCGGTTTAAGCCGCTCCCGGCGCTGGAGAGGTGTTGACGCCCTCCGCCGCCCCACTTAGCTCGCGCGCCATGGCCGTTCTCCCCATCGTCGAAGTCCCCGATCAGCGCCTCCGCACCGTCTGCGCCCCGGTCGCCGTGATCGACGAAGCCACCCGCGCACTGGTGCGCGATATGTTCGACAGCATGTATGGCGCCAACGGCATCGGCCTCGCCGCGCCGCAAGTGGGGGTGCTGACCCGCGTGGTCGTCATCGACCTGCAGGAGCGGGGGAGCGAGGAGGGCGCGGAGCCGGTCCGCGCCCCCCGCGCGTTCATCAACCCCGAGCTGGTCGAGGTCAGCGAGGAGCTGACCACCTACAACGAGGGTTGCCTGTCGATCCCGGAGCAATATGCGGAGGTGGAGCGCCCCGCGCGCTGCCGCGTGCGTTGGCTCGACGAGACGGGCGACCCGCACGAAAATGCGTTCGACGGGCTGATGTCGACGTGCCTCCAGCATGAGATCGACCATCTCGACGGGGTGCTGTTCATCGACCGGATCAGCCGCCTCAAGCGCGACATGGTGCTGAAGAAGCTGGCCAAGGCGCGCAAGACGGCGGCCTAGCACCTCGCACAAACCGCTTGGCCTCGGCCCATCGTTCGATCTATGTTCCGGGGCGAAGGGGTTTCGATGGCCGAACTGTTGATCGTTGCGGGACTGGCGCTGGTGGTGGGGCTGGTGGTCGGGTGGCTGCTCGCGGGCCGTCGTTCAGGCGCGCTCGCCAGCGATCTCGCGGTCGCGCAGACCCGCGCCGCCGACGCCGACCTCGTCCGCCAGGCGCGAGACGCGGTCGAGCGCGAGCGCAACGAGGCGATGCAGCAGGTGGCGGCGCTCCGCGCGCAAGGCGCGGCGCAGGCGGACGCGCACCACGCCGCGCTCGACCAGCTCGCGCGCGCCCGCGAGGCCGTCGAGGCGACCGACGCCGACCGGCAAGCGGCGCATCGCGAGTTCGCCGCCGTCCGCTCGCAAGCGGCGGCGCTCGACGAGGCGCACCGGTTGTCGACCGAGCAGATGCAGTCACGGTTTGACGCTGTCGCGACCAAGGCGCTGGAGACCGCGCAGACGCAGTTCCTCACCCGGGCGCACCAGCGCTTCGCCGAATCGGAAGCCGCCCAAGGGCAGAAGCTCGCGCAGCTGCTCCAGCCGGTGACGGATCGCCTGCAACGCTATGAGGAAGGTGTCGCCACCGTCGAGCGCGAGCGTCGCGACGCGTTCGGCGACCTGAAGGGCCAGATCGAACAGATGCGGCTCGGACAGGAGCGCGTGTCGGGCGAAGCCGCAAAGCTCGTCAACGCGCTCCGCAACGCCCCCAAGGCGCGTGGCCGCTGGGGCGAGCAACAGCTCAAAAACGTGCTGGAGACGTGCGGTCTTGCCGAGCACACCGACTTTCAGCTGGAGGTCAGCGTCGCTGACGGCGAGGGCGGCCGCCTCCGCCCGGACGCGATCGTGCGCGTGCCTGGCGGCAAGTCGCTGATCATCGACGCCAAGGTGTCGCTCAACAGCTATCAGGACGCGATCAACGCGGTCGACGACGTCGAGCGCAAGCGCGCGCACGAGGCGCACGCGCTGTCGATGCGGACGCACGTCAACGGCCTGTCGGGCAAGAGCTACTGGTCGCAGTTCGAGGACGCGCCCGAATACGTGGTGATGTTCGTCCCCGGCGAGCACTTCCTCACCGCCGCGCTGGAGCACGACCCGCATTTGTGGGACTTCGCGTTCGACAAGCGCGTGCTGCTCGCGACGCCGACCAACCTGATCGCCATCGCGCGCACGGTGTCGGCGGTGTGGCGGCAGGAAAAGCTGGCGGGCGAGGCGAGGGCGATCGCGGAACTGGGCAAGGAACTGTACGCGCGGCTGTGCGTGATGGGCGGGCATGTGGCGAAGCTGGGCAAGAACCTCGACACCGCGATCGGCGCGTACAACGCGTTCGTCGGCAGCATGGACAGCAGCGTGCTGACCTCCGCCCGACGGTTCGAGGCGCTCAACATCGACACCGGCGCGAAGCTGATCGAGACGCCGCCGATCATCGAGCAGTCTGCCCGGTCCTCGGTCAAGCTGCCGATGCTGGACGCGGCGGAGTAGGGGTGGGGCGCGTCCGCACAACGACGCTGCCGCCACCGTATCTGAAGCGGGTCTGGCTTGAGCCCGAACACATTCCGGACCGCCGACAATACCCGTTCGACCTGCCTCTCCTGAGTGGCGATGACTTCGAATGGCGCTTTGAGCGGCCGATCATGATCCTCGTCGGCGAGAACGGCGTGGGCAAGTCGACGCTGCTGGAGGCGATCGCGGTCCTCGCCGGCTTCGACGAGGGCGGTGGCGGGCCGGGCTATCGCGCCGTTGACCACTCGCGCGCCCGCGAGCAGGGGGGCGGGGAACTCGCACGGGCGCTCAGGGCAAGTTGGCTCCCCCGCATCGGCCAAGGCTGGTTCTTCCGCGCCGAAAGCTTCTTCTCGGTCGCGCGCTATCTGGACGAGGCGGGAAGCCCGTCCGCTGATTTCCTATCGCATTCGCATGGCGAAGGCTTCCTCCGCTTCTTCGAGGAACGCTGTTCGCGACACGGCATCTTCATCTTCGACGAGCCGGAGGCGGCGCTGTCGCCGCGACGACAGCTTGAGTTCCTGAAGCTGCTCAAGATGATGCAGGACGGCGGCAAGACGCAGGCGATCATCGCTACCCACTCGCCCATCCTGATGGCCTGTCCGGATGCCGATCTGGTGCAGATGACGCGCGACCGGCTCGCGCCTACTTGTCTCGAAGTGACGGACCATTTCGAGGTGATGCGCCGGTTCGTCGAAGACCCGCACGGGCTGGTCAGGGACGCGCTTGATGGTGCGCCAGGAGCGGAACGGGACGGTCACCCGCGCTGCTGCGCCAGCACCTCATACGCCATCACCGCCGTCGCGACCGCCGCGTTGAGGCTGTCCGCGCGGCCCAGCATCGGCAGCTTGACCAGGCTGTCGCAGGCGGCGGCATAGTCGGCGGGCAGGCCCTGCGCCTCGTTGCCGGTGAGCAGGAAGGTCGGCGCGGGGTAGGCGGCGGCACGGTAGTCGGTATCGGCATCGAGGCTCAGCCCCACCAGCCGCCCCGGCCCGGCGCGTAGCCACGCGACGAACTCGCCCCACTCGGCGCGCACCACCGGTACGGTGAACA
>CAXSEO010000252.1:0-4819 GCA_964235525.1 uncultured Sphingomonas sp.
TAGCCCGTACCGCTCATCGCGCCGAGACATCGCTGCCAGTGGATACGCTGAACGCGCGCCGTATCGTAACTCTGCTGGATGTTCTCCAGGCTGGACAGGGTGATCCGTCCGTTGGTGGTGAGGTTGATGCTCGCGCCTTCCAGCTTCGCGCCGGTCAGCACGTCGTTGACGTCCGCCTCGCGCATGTCGGTGACGCCCCCGCCCGCGTCCATGCCGACGCGCGAGGCGCTGTCGGCGAGGTTGAGCGCGTATTGGCTCACTTTCAGATGACATAAGGCAAAGCTCGACAGCTCGACGCCCCAGCATCCGATCGCGAGGACGAGCGGCAGCGTGAAGGCGAACTCGATCAGCGCGAGCCCGCCCGTGTCGCTACGGAACCTGCGAAGGAACGCGGCGATATCGCGGCGGGTGGAACGGAGAGACCGGGTCATTTCGGGCAGATCTGCTTGGGGGCGTAGGCGTTCTGCGCGGCCCAGGGCTGGTTTTTGAGTACGGTCTGGCCAGTGAGCGTGACGTTGGGCGTCATCCCTACCAGCGCCGCCACGGGGAACAGTCGGTTGTAGTAGATGTGGATGGTGTAAACGGTGACGTCGTTGGCGCCGCCCTGGCCGGAGGCACCGGGATCGGCATCCCATGTGGAGTTGCCGTTCAGGTCGGTGAAACAGTCCTTGCTGGCGTTATACACGCCCGTTCCGGCTGTGTCGGTAAACGGTTCGGGGGCGATCGAGCTGAAATTGGCATAGTTCTCGCGCTTGCTGTCAAAGGTGGCGGTCGGCGCGACCAGTTGCACCTGCTGCATCACCGTGGCGTCGATCTGGGCCGTCTGGCCGCCGCCGCCTTGGATGGTCGAATCGCGCCCGGCCTTTTGCACCGCGCCCGTCAGCACCGCCTGGACATACCCCTGATAGGTCAGCTCCCCCAGGCCCATGATCAGCATCATCATGACGGGCAGGATGAGCGCGAACTCGATGATCGTCGCCCCGCGCGTGTCGCGCGCCAGCCGACGCAGCGCTTGTCGGTGAAGCGAGGCGGACGCCATCACTGGCTGATCCTGAGCTTGGCCACACGCTTGGCGATGGTCGCAAAGGCGTTGGTGAGATCAGTCGTGTTGCTCGCGCTGAAGCCCTGACCGGGCGAAGCACAATAAGTGAGATCGTCGGTCATGCCGGTGCCGAGCGCGACGACATAGATGGTGATACCGCGCGCCTTGGCCGCGTCGCATTCGACGCGGAAGCGGGCGGTATGGTTGGCGGTGTCGTTGCTCGAACTGGAACCGTCGACGCGCTGGTCGACCTGCTCCACGCCGTATTCCGAATAGGTCTGCGGGAAGGGCTGCATGATTCCGTCTGTCATGAAGACGATGGAGCGCGTCGGGGGATTGCGGCCGGGCCAGGCGGTGCTGTCGCCGAACACGCTGTTAGGCGACAACATCCGCGTGCCCCAGATCATCCCCACGTCATGATAGGTGTCGCCAAACGCGCGGAAATCGTTGGCATAGACATAGTCGTGGACGTCCTGCGCGCTCATTACCTGAAGCCGCTTGGCAGGGGCCTCGCACGAAGTGAACTCGCCATAGGTTTGGAGGAACGACTGATTACGGTAGTTCATGCTATAGGGATAGGAGTTCAAGCTGTTCTCCGTCACTTGATCGTCGTTAACGGAAACCGGGGCGGCAGAGTTTCGCAGCCACTCCGCATCGCCCCAGATTGGCCGCCACTTCTCGTTGGGGTCGGTGGGCTTGAAGTCCGGATCGAGATCATGCGGCAGGTTGTTGACATCGAACGACGAGGCGGCCGTGGTGTTCAGCTCCTCCACACAGCCGCGCCAGTTCGAGGTCTTCCCGTCGAGCCGGCTCGGATCGGCAACGGGGGTACCTTGCTGGCCGTAGCTCTGCACATATTGGCCGAGGTTGCGCGTATAAGGGCCGTAGAGCCACGTGGCCCGTAGCGGCTGCTGCATGCCCGAGCAGGTCCCGTTGTTGGCGGGAGACCAGGTCAGATTGTAATAATACATCGCCTGATAATAACTGGTGTTCCAGCTCGGGCCGACCGTCTGATAGGTTAGTGGGGTGCCCGGATAACGCTGCGTTTGGCAGTAGGCCGGCGGAATATTGGTCAGCGTGACGCTGGTGGGGCCGTTGTACGGGTAATCGGCGCTCACCTGCCTGCTCTGGTAGGTCCAGCTTGTGTTCTGGATGTAACCCGAGGGGAGCACACCGCCGATGTTCACCGTCGAATTGTACGGTACAAAGCCGTAACGAAAATGCGTGGTCGGGTCGGCGTTGGCACGCATGGTCGAGTCGAACAGCAGCACCGCGCGTCGCAACGATTCGATCTTCGAGTACATCGGATTGCCGTTTGAGTCCGTCGTTTGCCCTTTCTCCTGATCGTAATAGCCGGCCGAGCCGTCCGTTCGCGTATACGGCTGAGGCGGATGAACGAAGCAGTCGTTCGGATCGCTGGGGTAGCAGGACATTGACCCCGTCGTGTCGAGCACGAACATGACGTCGCTGTCAGTTAGGTCGAACACCGCCTGACACGACACCGACAGATTGACCGGCGGTGCGCCGAAATAGCTCATCAGCACCATCGGCACCGTGACCGTGGCCGTGGCGGAGACGGCGTTCGCCACCGTCGACTGGCCCTGCTTCACCTTCTGCGGCGTGAGGACGGGATTGGCGGCCTGAAACCAGCCGGACTGGAAGTTGTTTGCGAAGAACTGCTGCGCCTGATCGTTAGCCGCTTTGTCCAGGCCCTTTCCCGGGTCCGTATCCGTCATCGCATGGCGTCCGGCGAGCACCCCCGCGTCGCATGCCTGTTGCAGCCGGACCTTGACGACGTACAGCCGGGCCATGTCGACGGCGGAGCCGGTGAAGCCGATCAGCGGGATCAGCGCCGCGGCCATCATCGCCATCGTGTTGCCGCGCTGGTCGCGACGCAGGCGCGCAAGAAAGCCCTGGCTGTCCGCTCGCGCCCGTTTCACCCGCTGCATCATCCGCTCGCCCCAAACCCAAGTGGCGGGGCCATGCGGCGCGCGCGGCTAACGGGCGTTCAAGCGTCATGGTTAATGACGCGGTAACTGACCCCGAGCGCGCGCTGGCGCTGAGCTATGCGCCCGCTGCGGCGCGCGCGGGGGTGGCGGCATTGTTCGCGCTCGACGACCAGCTCGCCGACGTGGTGCGGACGACGCGCGACCCGATGGTGGGGCAGCTGCGGCTGACCTGGTGGTTCGAGGCGTTGGCGGCGCTCGACGCGGGGCCGCCGCCCGCGCAGCCGGTGCTCCTCGCGCTCGCCGCCGCCGTGCTGCCCGCCGGGGTGACGGGCGCGATGCTGGCGGCGCAGGTGGAGGGGTGGGAGGCGCTGCTCGACCGCGACCCGCTGACCCCCGAACGCGTCGCCGACCATGCCGGGCATCGCGGCGCGGGATTGTTCGGCGCGGCGGCGCGGGTGCTGGGGGCGGACGCGCGCGACCCGGTCGCGGTGGCGGGGCGGGGCTGGGCGATGGCGGACCTGTGGCGACACCTGTCCGACCCGAGCGAGCGCGAGATGGTCCGCTTGGTGGCTGCACCGGCGCTGGCGGAGGCGACCGCGCGCCGCTGGAGCCGCGCCGGGCGCGCGCTGGGCGCGCTGGCGCAGCTCGCCCGGCTAGACCTTGCGCCCGACCCGCTCCCGCCCGGCGCACCGTCGCGGGTGGCGCGCATCGCGTGGCACCGGCTGACGGGGCGCTAGACAAGCGCGTCCGGGACGGTAGCTTCCCGCCCGGGCAATCGGGGGAGCGGGCGATGTGGCGGTTTCTGGTCGGCGGCGTGGCGGCGTTGCTGATGGTCGGCGCGGTGATGCTGTTCCTCGGCAAGCGCGCGCGGAGCGACTCGGTGCTGCCCGCGCTTTCCGCCACCGCCCCGCCCGTCGCGCAGGCCAGCGATCCGCTCCCCGACACCGTCCCCGAAGCGAGCGAGAAGACGCGCGAGCAGAAGCGCTTCGACCGCTACGACAAGGACCGCGACGGCAAGATCACCCGTGACGAGTATCTCATGGCTCGCCACAAGGCCTTCGCCAAGCTCGACAGGAACGGTGACGGCGTGCTCCAGTTCGACGAGTGGGCCGCCAAGGCGGAGACCAAGTTCGCGACGGCGGACTCCGACAAGTCGGGCACGCTGACCCCGACCGAGTTCGCGACCACGGCGGTGAAGCGCAAGGCGGCTCGCCGGGTGAAGTGCCCGCAACGCGAGGCGGCGGCTCCGCCCGAGGCGAAGGAGGACGAGGGGTGAGGCGCTACGCCTCGACCAGCTCGCCCGCGCGCGCCTCCGCCATCCACCCGGCCAGCGCCTGACGCGCCCGCGTCGTGTAGAGCTTCTTGCGATCCGCCTTTTTCGCGCGCTCGGTCACGGGCGGGAACAGGCCGAAATTGACGTTCATCGGCTGGTACAGCTCCGCGTCCGCGCCGCCGGTGATGTGCGCGAGCAGCGCGCCGAGCGCGGTCTCGGGCGGCGGCGGGGCGAGCACTCCGCCCGCCAGTTCCGCCGCCGCGAACCGCCCCGCGAGCAGGCCGATCGCGGCGCTCTCGACATAGCCCTCGCAACCGGTGATCTGCCCGGCGAAGCGGATGTTCTCCCGCCCGCGCAGCCGCAAGGTCGCATCGAGCAGCACCGGCGAGCGGATGAACGTGTTGCGGTGCAGCCCGCCCAGCCGCGCGAACTCGGCGCGCTCGAGCCCCGGGATGGTGCGGAACAAGCGCACCTGCTCGCTGTACGTCAGCTTGGTCTGGAAGCCGACCATGTTCCACAACGTGCCGCCGGCATTGTCCTGGCGCAGCTGCACCA
>CAXSEO010000253.1:0-4803 GCA_964235525.1 uncultured Sphingomonas sp.
CGGCGCGGGTGGCGAGGGTAACGGCTTCGGCGGCGGCGGTCGTGGAGATGGCGACGGCGGCGGCGGGCTTGAGAACGAGACGCCGCCGCGGCAAATTGCCGGGCGGCTTTCGATCCGTGACGTCCCGCCGGGACTACTCGAACCCGGAGAGCACAAAGTGGGGGTGCGCTATCGGGTGGAAGAGAACGGTCGCGTGTCGCGCTGTCGGGTGACCGCGTCGAGCGGCATCCCGGAACTCGATGATCTGACGTGCCGCCTGATCGAACAACGGTTTCGCTATCGTCCGTCGCTGGACGGCGATGGGCGACCCGTGGCGTCGACAATTGTCGACGATCAGTATTTCACCACTCGCTACGAGGACGGGCGGTAAACGCCCGTCCCGACCGAAGCCGCTTTACTGCCCGCCACGCATCGGCGCGACCGCGTCGCGGCCGAACTGCATGATCAGTTCGCCGATCTCGCGGGCCTGCGACATCGAGCGGGTACCCTGTTCGCGGATGAACTCGCCCTGGATCTTCATCACCTCGGACAGGTCCTTGGCGGCGGCCGCGTCGCGCATCGCGGCAAAGGCGGCGTGGGTGTTCGTCTCCGCCTGATCGAGCACCTTCAGGCCGATCGTGGAGCCGCCCTGCGCCATACGCTCGCCGCTGGCCTTCATCGCCTCGCCCGCGCGCCGCGCGGGTTCGGCGAGCCCCGACTGGAACGTGTCACTCATCTTCTGACCCGCGTCGCGCATCGCGGCGGTTGCTTCCTTGGCGGCGCTGGCGGTGCGGTCGGTCGCGGCGTTGCTCGCGCGCGCGGCGTCGTCCATGCCTTGCTTGAGGTCGTCGTCCATCATGCTTCTCCTTGCTGAAGGGCCGATCTCTGCGTCCGAATCGGCTCAGCCGTTTCAACCGGCGGCGCGACGCTTGGTTGCGCGGCGGTCTCGATCGGCGGCATGCGCACGAAGCGCATGGCCCCTGCCCCGCTCACCCGCTAGGGCGTCAACGCCGTTCCTCGCGGGAGACGCCGACCATGACCGCCGACGTGATGCACCACTTGCCGCTGATCCTCCGGCCCGACCCGTCGCGGACGGTGATCCGGCCGTTCTCGCCCGAATATCCGGCGCCGTTCGCGCACGCGGACCAGACACGCACGCAGGTGATCGTCGACCGCCTCCTGTCGCTCGACGACGCGGGCGTAAAGGCGGAGCAGCGCCTGATCACCGATGCGCTCGATGAGCGCCACCGCGATGTCGATGCTACGCTGATCCGCCGGTTCGAGACGATGGACGGATTGACGATCGACCGCTCCAAGGTGAGCCACGACCAGGCGTTGCTGATCGGGGCGTATTTCATGGAGGAATATTCCTTCGAGTCCGCCGCGCTGTTCAACCCCAGCATGGTGATCCATCCCGACCAGGATGACGTGCCCGAAGGGGCGACGCGGTTCGTCATGTCGCTACGCGGGATCGGCGAGGGGCATGTGTCGTCGGTGACCTTCCGCACCGGCATCATCGGCGCGGACGCGTCGGTCACGGTGGACAAGGTCGCGCCCACGGCGGTGCCGCCGATCATCGAGCATGTCGACGACGACGGCGCGGCCGGGTTGCGCCTGCGCGGCGGCGGCAGCCGGACGCTGTCGGAGACCGTGCTGTTCCCGATGCTGCCCAGCCAGAGCCGGGGTATCGAGGACGTGCGGCTGGTCCGCTTCACCGAAGAGGACGGGTCGACGCTCTATTACGGCACCTACACCGCGTTCAACGGCGTCGACGCGCGGTCGGAGCTGCTCGACACCGACGACTTCGGTGGCTTCAACATGCGCCCGATGACCGGCAACGCGGCCGCCGCGAAGGGCATCGCGCTGTTCCCGCACCGGATCGGCGGACGCTATGCCGCGCTGACCCGGCACGACAACGAGAATGTCTGGTTCCTTCAGTCCGATGACGTGCTGCACTGGGAGGGCGGCGCGAAGCTGATCTGCCCGCGTTATCCGTGGGAGTTCGTCCAGATGGGCAATTGCGGTTCGCCGATCGAGCTCGACGAAGGCTGGCTGGTGCTGACCCACGGCGTCGGTACCGTGCGGAGCTACTGCGTCGGTGCGGCGCTGCTCGACAAGAATGATCCATCGAAGCTGCTGGCGCGCACGCCGCACCCGCTGCTCACGCCGAGTCCCGACGAGCGCGACGGCTATGTGCCGAATGTGGTCTATAGCTGCGGCGCGATGGTGCTCGGGCGGACGCTGATCCTGCCCTATGGCGTCGCGGACAGCTTCGCGGCGATGGCGACGGCCGACGTGGGCGACGTGCTGGCGGCGATGGAGTAGGCTGGATTAGGAGCAAAGACCCTCACCCTTTCGCGCCTCCCTCCCTCTTCCGCCTGCGGGAGAGGGAGGGAGGCGCGAAGCGCCGGAAGGGTGAGGGCGCTTGAGCGATTGTCAAACGCTAGAAGCTCTCAACGCGGCGCCATCCGGATCGCGCCGTCGAGGCGGATCACCTCGCCGTTGAGCATCGGGTTCGCCACGATCGCGACCACCAGCTGCGCATATTCCTCCGGCCTCCCGAGCCGGCTCGGGTGCGGGACCTGGCGGCCGAGCGAGTCCTGCACCTCCTGGCTGAACCCCGCCACCATCGGCGTCATGAAGATGCCCGGCGCGATCGTCATCACCCGGATCTTGTGCTGCGCGAGGTCGCGCGCGATCGGCAGCGTCATGCCGACCACCCCGCCCTTGGTCGCCGAATAGGCCGCCTGCCCGACCTGGCCGTCATAGGCGGCGACGCTGGCGGTGTTGACGATCACGCCCCGCTCCTCGCCGATCGGCTCCGCCGCCGCGAGCCGGGCCGCGAACCGCGACAGCACCAGGAAGCTGCCGACCAGGTTGATCTCCACCGCGCGGCGGAAGGTGTCGAGCGGGTGCGGCTTGTTCTCCTTGCCCACCGTCCTCATCGCGGGCGCGACCCCGGCGCAGTTGACCAGCACGCGGGTGACACCGTTCGCGGCTTCGGCGGCGTCCAGCCCCGCCTCGACACTCGTCTCGTCCGTCACATTGACGAGCGCAAAGGTTGCGCCGATCGCCTCGGCCTGCGCGCGGCCCGCATCCTCGTTGAGATCGAAGATCGTCACCTTCGCGCCGCTCTCCGCGAGCAGTCTGGCAGTCGCTGCGCCCAGCCCCGACGCCGCCCCCGTCACCACTGCGCCAATGCCGTTGAGGCCCATACCCGCTCCTGTCCGTGTCGCGCGCCCGGTCGCATGCGCGGCGAGGCGGATCAAGCAGCGTCGACAGCGCCCTGAACGGCGGATACAACACGATGTTTCCGCCCATGGATCAAGCCATGCTCGACACCGACGCTTTCCACCAGCTGCTCCTTGCGCGCCGGTCGGTGCGCGCGTTCCGGCCCGACCCGGTGCCGCCCGAGATGTTGCGGCGGGTCTTCACCATGGCCCAGCAGGCCCCGTCGAACTGCAACGTCCAGCCCTGGGTCGTCCACGTCGTGTCGGGCGAGGCCGCGCACCGGATGCGCGAGCTGTTGTCCGGCCATGTGCTCGGCGGCGGCCCCGCCTCCCCCGACTTTGAACGCGAGGGCGGTTATCCGGGTGTCTATCGCGAGCGGCAGATCGGCTCCGCGCGAGCGCTGTTCACCGCGACCGGAGTGGCGCGTGAGGACGTCGCCGCGCGCAACGCGTCGATGTTCCGCAACTTCCGCTTCTTCGACGCGCCGCACGCCGCGTTCGTGTTCATGCCCGCCTGGGGCAGCTATCGCGAGGCCTGCGATTGCGGGATGTACGCGCAGTCGCTGATGCTGGCGCTGGTCGCGGAGGGGCTCGGCTCCTGCGCGCAGGGAGCACTGGCGCACCATGCCGCGCTGGTGCGCCGCGAGCTGGGCGTTGGCGACGACCTCAGGCTGCTGTTCGGTATTTCGTTCGGCTATCCCGATGAGGAGCATGCGGCCAACACCGTCCGCACCGATCGCGCCGCGCTGGACGCGACCACGACGTTCCACGGCTGAGGGGACGGGGGCTGGGCCAGGTCGGCGCGCTTCCCTATCGGACCACCTCCACCGGAGCGGCGGAAGTGATGCTCATCACCTCGCGCGAGACACGACGCTGGGTGGTGCCGAAGGGCAACGCGATCCGCGGGCTGGCGGCGCATGAAGCGGCGGCGGTCGAGGCGTGGGAGGAGGCGGGGCTGCGCGGCGCGGTCTGCCCGACGCCGCTTGGCCGCTACCGCTACCTCAAACGGCGACGGCTCGGCGGCGCGCGCAAGCGGCAAGTCACGGTGTTCCCCCTGCTGGCGATGGAGCAGGCGGAGGACTGGCCCGAGCGTCATCAACGTGTCACACGATGGTTCGATCTGGCGGGCGCGGCGGCGGCGGTTGACGAGCCGGGGTTGAAGCTGCTCATCACCGGGTTTCGCGCGCCGCCGGCCTATGCTTTTGGTACACGTGCGCTGCCCGCGATGCGGACGCGAATGGGAAGGCGATTACCGATGCTGGGCTGGTTTCAGTCGCTGATGCCCAAGCAGGGACGCTTCTTCGACCAGTTCGAGGCGCATACCGCGACGCTGACCGCGGGCGCTGACGCGCTCGCGCGACTGCTCCACGCGCAAGGCGATCGCGCCGCGCTGATTGCGGAAATCGTCCGGCAGGAGCATCTCGCCGACGACGTGACGCGCGACGTTTTGCAGGATGTGCGGCGCGTGTTCGTCACCCCTTTCGACCGCAGCGCGATCATCGCGCTGGTCGGCGTGATGGACGACGCGATCGACCAGATGAACAGCTTCGCGACCGCGATCACGCTGTACGAGGTACAGGAGTTTGCGGCGCCG
>CAXSEO010000254.1:0-4776 GCA_964235525.1 uncultured Sphingomonas sp.
ACCGCCGAGGCGGACGCCGTGATGGTGACGGAGTAAGATGGTGGCGACGATCAAGATCAGGCAGACCGGCTCCCCGATCCGCCGCACCGCGGACCAGCGCGCGACGCTGATCGGCCTCGGCCTCAACAAGATGCACCGCGTCTCAGAGCTGGAGGACACGCCCGAGGTTCGCGGGATGATCCGCAAGGTGCAGCACATGGTGGCTGTCGAGGGCTGAGCCACTAGCCTGGACGATTGAACGAGAGGGCCGCCCGGCAACGGGTGGCCCTTTTGTCGTCAGGGAGCGCTGGTTGCACGGCGGCGGCGGCGGGCTACAAGGCTAGGTTTACGCCGGGGGGACGACTGATGAAGAGGACGGCTGCGGAGTCGGGAACTAGCCTTGACGCTCAGACGGGTGCGGTGCCGCTCCCGTCCGCTACGGCAGACCAGGGTCGCTTAGCCGAAAGCCGGAAGCTGGCATACATCGACTTGGTTCGCGGCATCGCGATCCTTCTGGTGGTCTGGGTTCACCATTCCCAGTCCTTCCATGGACTTCAGCTAATCAGACGAGGCTTGGCTTCTTACGGTCAAATGGGCGTTCAGTTCTTCTTTGTAGCATCCGCTTTCACTATGAGTTTATCGGCATCGACCCGCCGATATGAGCCTCACACCGTTTCCAATTTCTTGATACGCCGATACTTTAGAATTGCGCCGTTATACTATGTCGGTATTTTACTGTATTTGGTTATCAGGCGTTTTGGCGCGGACGGTGGTAGGCAGACAGATACGCCGCAAAACCTGCTCGCCAACGTCGCCTTCGTTCACGGATTCGCACCTTCCGCCCTCAATGACGTCGTCCCCGGCGGTTGGTCGATAGCCGTCGAAATGATGTTCTATGTCATATTTCCGGCTCTCTTTCGGATCTGCTTGCGGATATATGCATTGTACGGACGCTTGGGTCTCATTGCACTGTCAGTGGTCGCCTTGGCACTGGATGCCAGTATACAGGTCCTCGTCGTCGCCCTAGGTGGAGCGGCGATCGCTATCAATAATTTTTGGTACTTCAATATTGTCAATCAGCTACCCGTCTTTGTTGTTGGCACTTCTTTCTACATCGGTGCTGTTAATAGCCGCGAGCCGGATCGAGGACTCGCGGGGGGGGGGCTCTTAGAAACGGTGCGGCTTTCATTGTACTCACGGCCCTCGTAGTTTCAATGCTACATAGTCCCTATAGTGTTACGGCTGTTCTACTACCTAGTATGGCGGGACTATCTTTTGTATTTCTAGTACAGATGATAAGAGAGCTAAATCCTAGATTGAGTTGGTTGAGGCGGGTAGGGCAGGTATCCTATTCGATGTACATCTTTCATTTCCTTCTTGCTGATATAGGTACGAAGTGGCTGATCGAAATGGGACAGAGAGCAGGGATCCCTGAAGCTGTGTCTTATGCTCCGACATTGCTGCTGACGGTCGTCGGGTCCTACGGTGTCGGTGTGGTGAGCAAATCGTTGATCGAAGATCGCTTCATTGACATAGGGCGTCGGATAATACGTGCGCGAGATCGTCGATCGGCGGCTTAGGGTCGCACTCCGGCTCAGAAACCCGTGACATTCGCCTCATTGCTCTTTACGGCAGACAGCTTCCATCAACGCGCGACCATAGCGAAAGCGAGTGCACGACATGAAACTCAACGATCTCCGCGACAATGAAGGCGCCCGCAAGGGCAAGATGCGTGTCGGGCGCGGCATCGGCTCTGGCAAGGGCAAGACCGGCGGGCGCGGGCAGAAGGGGCAGAAGAGCCGCGAGGGCGTGTCGATCGCGGGCTTCGAGGGCGGGCAGATGCCGCTCCACATGCGGCTCCCCAAGCGCGGCTTCAACAACATCTTCGCCAAGGACTATGCCGAGGTGAATCTGGGCGCGATCCAGAAGGCGGTCGACGCCGGGAGCCTCGCGGGCGAGGGCGTGATCGACCATGAGGCGCTCAAGGCGGCAGGCCTGGCGCGCGGCGGCAAGGACGGGGTGCGGCTGCTCGGCAAGGGCGCGTTCTCCGCCAAGCTCAGCTTCACCGTCGCGGGCGTGTCCAAGGGCGCGCGCGAGGCGGTCGAGGCGGCGGGCGGCACCGTCGATGTGCCGGTCGTCGTCCCCGCGGCCGAGAAGGCGGCGGCCAAGAAGGGCGTGAAGTATCGCGAACGCCAAGCGCATAAGGCGTCATTCAAGGCCTGAGCCACCCCGCCATCCCTGCGAAGGCGGGAATCCCGCTTCCTCTCGCCAAGGGTTGCCAGAAGCGGGACTCCCTCTTTCGCGGGGGTGACGGTAACAGGAACCTTTCCCCCTCGCGATTAGACAAGGCGGACGTGACGCCTATATGAGCGGCGGGGCGGGTCACACCGCGCCCGCCGTTTTTCGTTTCAGGACAAGACTCGCATGGCCACCACCGCCGACCGAATGCAACAGAGCGTCAGCCTGGCAAAGTTCGCGCAGGCGACGGATCTTCGCAAGCGGCTGTGGTTCACGATCGGCGCGCTGATCGTGTTCCGGCTGCTGAGCTATGTGCCGCTGCCTGGCGTCGACCCGACCCAGCTCGGGCTGCTCGCAGGCAAGACCACGGGCGGGGTGCTCGACTTCTTCAACGCGTTCTCGGGCGGCTCGCTCAAGCGGATGAGCCTGATCGCGCTCGGCGTGATGCCGTACATCACCGCGTCGATCGTGGTGCAGCTCGCGACCTCGCTGTCGCCGCATCTCGCCGCGGTCAAGAAGGAGGGTGAGAGCGGGCGCAAGCGGCTGAACCAATATAACCGTTACGGCACCGTCGCGCTGACCGCGATCCAAGGCTACTTCATCGCCATCGGGCTGGAGGCGCTGGGCCGCAACCAGGGCATCGCGGCGGTGGTCGACCCCGGCTTCGCGTTCCGCATCGCCGCCGTGATCTCGCTGATCGGCGGCACGATGTTCCTGATGTGGCTGGGCGAGCAGATCACCAGTCGCGGCATCGGCAACGGCATCTCGTTGATCATCATGGCGGGCATCGTCGCGAACCTGCCGACCACGCTCTACAATCTGCTGGAGGGCGGACGTTCGGGCTCGGTCGACGCGGGGCGGCTGATCGGCATCATCGTCGCGGTGGTGCTGCTGGTGCTGTTCATCTGTTTCATGGAGCGGGCGCAGCGCCGCATCCTGATCCAGTATCCCAAGCGCCAGACGCAGCGGGGGATGCAGGCGGACCGCAGCCATCTGCCGCTCAAGATCAACACCGCGGGTGTGATCCCGCCGATCTTTGCCTCGTCGCTGCTGCTGATGCCGCTGACCATCACTCAGTTCGCAGGCAAGGCGACCGCCAACGCGGACACCTGGTGGGGTAACGTGATCATCACGCTCAACCAGTATTTGCAGCACGGCTCGCCGGTGTATATGCTGCTGTACGGCGCGGGCATCGTGTTCTTCTCGTTCTTCTACACCGCGGTGGTGTTCAACCCGGAAGAGACCGCGGATAACCTCAAACGCTATGGCGGGTTCGTGCCGGGCATCCGCCCGGGCAAGAACACCGAGGTATATTTCGACTATGTGCTGACCCGCATCACCGTGATCGGCGCGGCATATCTGGCGATCATCTGCCTGCTGCCCGAATATCTCGTGTCGGCGCTGCAGATCCCGTTTTACCTCGGCGGGACCAGCTTGCTGATCGTCGTCAACGTGACGATGGACACGGTGACGCAGATCCAGTCGCACCTGCTCGCGCACCAATATGGCGACCTGATCAAGAAGGCGAAGCTGAAGGGCGCGCGACTGCGCTAAGCGCGGGGCGACGCGAGGGAGAGGGGTCGCATGAACATCATCCTGTTGGGCCCGCCGGGCGCGGGCAAGGGGACGCAGGCAGCGCGGCTGGTCGCTGAGCGTGGCATGGTACAGCTGTCGACCGGCGATATGCTCCGCGCCGCCGTCAAGGCGGGGACGCCGACCGGCCTCAAGGCGAAGGCGGTGATGGATGCGGGCGAGCTGGTCTCGGATGAGATCGTCTCCGCACTGATCGGCGAGCGGCTCGACCAGGGCGACACCGCTGCGGGCGCCATCTTCGACGGCTTCCCGCGCACCGCGCCGCAGGTCGAGGCACTCGACCAGCTCCTCGCCGAGCGCGGCCAGACGCTCCACGCGGTGATCGAGCTGGAGGTCGACGAACAGGTGCTGACGCATCGCGTCGTTGGCCGTTACACCTGCGCGCATTGCGGCGAGGGCTATCACGACGAGTTCAAGCGGCCCGCCGTTGCGGGCGTTTGCGACGTGTGCGCCTCGACCGAGTTCAAGCGCCGCCCGGACGACAACGCGGCGACCGTCCACACCCGCATGGACGAGTATCGCGCCAAGACCGCGCCGATCCTGCCGCTGTACGAAGCGCGCGGGCTGGTGCGGCGGGTCGATGGCATGGCCGAGATCGACGTGGTCGCGCGAGAGATCGGGCACCTCCTCGACGTCGCGCCAGTGGCGGTGCGCTGACCCGCACCGCCATCCGACTGATGGGTCAGGCGGAACCGATCGCTTGACACCGCGTTTCGCGGCCCCTAACTGGCCTTCACCCCGACACTCCGCTTCCGGCAGCGCGCTTGCGCGCGTGTCGTGTTTTTGGCGTTTCGGTGGTCAATGCGTCGAGATGGGGCGGCGGAACCATGCCGTGCCCCGTGGAGCTGGAGGACCTATATCCATGGCACGTATCGCGGGGGTTAACATCCCGACCAACACGCGCGTGGTGATCGCGCTGACCTCTATTCACGGGATTGGCCCGACCAAGGCCAAGCAGATCACCGA
>CAXSEO010000255.1:0-4775 GCA_964235525.1 uncultured Sphingomonas sp.
CAAAGGAGATCACGTCATGAACGAGAAGACAGCCAAGCGCTGGGACCGCTGCCAGCCTGAAATAATCCTCGGTCGTAAGTTGTGGGTAGCCCGGCGCGGCTTCTACGGATCGGGTGTTCCCGAGGTTTGGGTTCACCTCTCACCATACTTCAAGCATATCGCCTACATCAAAGGCAGGTCCTTGGCCGAAGGATCTCCAGAAGAAAATGCGGATTACCTTGCCGGTTTCGTTTCTGAGAGACTTGCCAAGCTTCCACCAATTTCAGATCTTCTCGAAAAGATGTGGGATGAGGAAGTGGCGGAAATCGCGGAAGACCATGCCATGGCGGATGTTTGATGCCCCGCCCCCGCAAACCCGACGCCCTCACGCCCACCGAGCGCACCGCGAAACATCGGGCCTCCCGGCCCAAGCGCCGGGAAGTGATGCTTTCGCCCGAGGCAGATGCGATCGTGGAGGCCCGCATCGCGGCAGGCCGGACGTTCAAGGAAGTGGTGGAAAGCGCGCTTCTTGAGTCTGTCGCGCCTTGATCGTTGACCATCCAACGTTTTTCGGGTCCGCTTGGCGGAGGCCGTCTATGTCGCGGCTCGGACGGCGCGGCCCAACGAGATGGTGACGCTGCGGCACGGGGCGCGGATGATCAGCCAAAGCGGGTGACGAGGCTACGGTGCTGGCGCCAAGCAGCCCGATTCCAGCACGCTCAGGCATCGTGACACGAAGGCTGCGGCGCAGGGGACGAACGTGTGAACCTGGAGCCCGTCGAGGGACTTGAACCCCCAATCTTCACCTTACAAAGGCGCTGCCTTGCCATTCGGCCAGACGGGCGAAACTGTTGCACGGGCCGCTGCTGCCCAGCTTTCAAAACCGGAGGGCGACCAATATCGCCAATAGTACAGTTGGCGACCGCCGGTTTGGTCCGCGCGCCCTTGGAAGGCGGTGAACCCTACCACGCCCCTCACCCCGGCGCCAGCCCCTCACCTCGGCAGCGGCCGTGGCGCCCCATGCCAGTCGTGCAGCCCCACGAAGCCCTGGAACCGCATGCGGATGTTTTCGGCGTCGAAGATCAGCAGGGCCATCAGGACGCCGATCGCCACCAGCGCGCCGATGATGGCCCATCGCCGCGGCGGAACCCGCGTGTCGAGCGCGCCGGGCGTCGCGAGGTGCCACATCGCCCCGAGCGAGGACAGGAAGATCGTCGCCGCTACGAAGTCGCTGTTCGACATGTCCGGCCGCCGCCCCATCCGCCGAGGCGAGCGCCCCTGCCTCAGTGGGGGAGGAGACGTGACCCTTCACTACCACGGCACTCCGATCACGCCCCTGACAGCTCTCTACGACCTGCGCGGCCGATGCTTCTGCGTCTCGCACGCCCGCCCCGAACAGGTCGAGAAGGTCCACGCCATCGGCCAATCTGTGATGCTCGACAACGGCGCGTTCTCGGCCTGGAAGCGCGGGCACCAGACGGATTGGGTCGGCTATTACGCATGGGCGGATCGCTGGCTGGACTGCCCGACAACCTGGGCCGTCATCCCAGATGAGATCGACGCCGGCACGCAACAGCAGGATGCGCTTATTCGAGAATGGCCGCACGGCAAACGGCAGGCCGCGCCGGTTTGGCACATAGACGAACCGATCGAACGGTTGCTGGCTTTGTGCGAAGCCGGATGGTCGCGGGTCTGTATCGGTTCGACGGACGAGTATCGGGTCGTCCTGTCATCTGCGTGGCAGGCCCGTATGGATGCCACGTTCAGTGAGCTCGTCCGCGTCTTCGGCCGGCGAACCCCGCCGCTCCACATGCTGCGTGGGATGCAGTGCTCCGGCCTGCGATGGCCCTTTGCCTCGGTCGACTCGACCGACATCGCCCAGAACCACAACCGCCCACAGAACACGCCGCGCGCCATGGCCGACCGCTGGGACACCATGCAGTGCGGGCTGACCCAAAACTTCAGCGCTGGCGCCTACGGCAAGCCGCGCTTTCAGATCCCTCTTTTCGAAGGTGCAGCATGATCGCCGAACATCGCTTCAAGCTCATCGCCCGGTGCCCCGTGGACGATGCCGTGGATCACTACGATGTGACGGTCCGCGCCGCCCGCATGGTCCGCGCCGATGACACCGTGGCCGCCGCCGACAAGATCGGCGCAGAGGCCGCATATCAGGAGCAGATTACCGAGATGCTGGCAGCCCGCTTCGACGTCGAGGTCACGACGGTCGGCACGCACATTGTCGTGGCCTACCCTGCTCCGATCGAGCTCTACACCGGGGCGCTGCCGGCGGCCGAATTCGTAGGAGATCGGCCGATCCCAACGGCTCCGTTCTGAGGCGGCTGCCACAGCCGCGGGCGTGGAGCGTCGGCGACGTCCAGGCCCGCCTCGACGCGATCGCGTCGCGCCTCGGGCGGCCGCTGAGGTTCACGGCGGAGACGACGCTGCTCATCGTCGAGGCGCTGCGGTTCTTCCAGCGAGAGGGGCTTGTGGACCGTGACCTGTCCTACAGCGTCGAGGTGTTCGACGGCTCCGGGACCGTCAGCGAGCACGCCGCCTCGGCCGGGAATTTCACTGTCGCCAAGGCCGCCTATGATGCCGTGTGCGAGATGAGGCCCGGGCGCATCGTCATCCTGCGGCAGGGTGCGCGGGTAATCGAGCGGAGGGAAGGATCCCTGCGGAGCGCGCCGTCGTGATGTTGAGCGATCCCGCCATCGTGTTTTCCCCAGCCGACGTCCGATCCTCACGAAAAATGTCGGGCTGTGACGAAAATCGACGCGACGGGTGCGATTTCTCTTGCAACCGATGTGGGTTTCCCACATTATATAGATGCAGGCGGACGGGACGGCCCGGCGCCTGGGGAGACAGCCCCGATGACCACCTCCGCTTCCGCCACCATCCGCTTCGACCGTGCCGCCATCATGTCGGCCGCATGGATCGAGGCTCGCCGCATCGCCGCGAAGTGCGACGCCGGCCTGCGCTACTGCTTCAAGGTCGCGCTGCGCGCCGCCTGGTTCGCGGTCAAGCATTCCGCGCCAATCGCTGAGCCCGCCACTCAGAAGTCCATCGCCCGCGCGCTGGACCGCGCCGCCGGCCGCTCGTCCTACCCGGCCTCCTCCAAGCAGTGCTGGTTCCTCGCGTCGCTGATCCTCAAGGCCGGCGAGGACGGCAGCGACTGGCTGCTCGACACGAACTCCGCCCTCTCGAAGGACAAGGCGTCCTCGCTGATCTCCTTCTACACCGGCTGCTGATCGCGGCCGGCACTCCGCCCACAACCTTCACTAGAGGACCACGACCATGACTGTCATCGACCGCAACCCCATCGCCGCCCTCCTCGGCGTCCAGCCGCCGCGGGACAAACTCGCCTTCACCTTCGATGGGCGCCGCTTCGAGCTGTATCCCGCTCGCGAGGGGACATGGGAGACCCTCTACACCTGTTGGGCGGACGGTTCCCGCGACGTCGCCGCCACGGGCTCGATGCAGGACTTCGACATCCAGGTCGCGAACCTGCTTGCGCATAAGTTCCGGCGGGGGTTGAACCGCATCGAGGCCTCGGCCGTGCTCGACCGGGCCCGTGCCACCCTCGCCTCGGTGCCCGCGTGACCCTCTTCTCCCTCTGGCGCCACCTGTGCGGCCTGTCCCAGCGGGAGGTCGCCGCCGTGCTCGGGATGTCGCTCCGGTCCGTCGAGGATTTCGAGGCGTGGAAGCCGTGCAAGCCCGCCATCATCGCCGAGATGCGCGAGCTGCGGGAGCGGATTGAGGCCGCCGCCGACGAGATGCTGACAGGACTGGAGGGCGCGATCCGGGAGGCGCGGGAGGCCGCCCCCGGCGCCCCGGTGGACGGACTCGATGTCGGCTACGCCGCCGACGACCACGAAGCGCGGGCCATGGGCTGGCCCTGCATGGGGGCGCAGCGCGCCAGCCTGGCGCTGGTCATCGAGGCCCTACCGCCCGAGATCGAGGTCCGGCTCGTGCCGCGCGGGTCGAGGCCGGCGAGCGCAGCGGCGGCGGATGCGCACGGACGATGAGCAAGCAGCGGCGGGACGGGGACTGGTGGCGCGCGAGTGAGGTGGCGAAGGTGCTGCTGTCGGGCCGGTCCATCCGCGACATCGCCGCGAGGATCGGGATCAGCGCGGGCCGCGCGAGACTTTTACGCAAACGCCTGATTGATGATCCGAACGGCCCGCGCCGTAATTTCTCCCCAGCCTGCCTTTCGCCGCTCGACTGCCGGTCGACCCGGATAGGCCTCTGTCGCCGCTGTGGGGCGGCCGAAGGTGGCGGAAGGATCGTCGGGACATTGCGCGAAAACGCAGATGTCGAAGCCCGTCGGCGAGAGGCTGTCGCACGCAGAAACGCCGATCCCGATTATCAGGCGCTCCACTCCGCCGCGATGGCTCGGCTGAGGACAGATGCCGGGTTTCAAGCGGCGCATGCGGCTCGGAAATCTCGCGTCAAAGCCGATCCCGCCTACAAGCATGCGGTGTCCCGCGCGGCGACCGACCGTCACGCCGTCACGCGATCCGCTCTGCGAGACACCGAGTTAGCGTCCCGTGACAGGCGAGACATGGACTGGCTTAACGATCCTCGTCCGCTCGGAGTTTGCCTCAAGGCATGGCAGGCCGGGCATGGATTGACCCGGAACGAGGCCGCTCCCTTGCTCGGGATCGCGAGGTCCACCTATGACGCCTGCTGCACGGGCCGGCCCCTCGCCAAGAAGCGCCATGTGCGGGATGCTATGCAGCGCTATGACCAGCGCGTGCCTGAGATCATTCTGTCCGCCCTGACGTGACATCGATCAC
>CAXSEO010000256.1:0-4769 GCA_964235525.1 uncultured Sphingomonas sp.
TCTGCACCGCGCGGCGGTACAGCAGCGTACGGATCAGCCCCGAATGATAGGCCTCCACCGCGAGGATACCCGCCGCCGCCTCGAGAATGACCTTGCTGTTGATCAGCGTCGCCGCACCCTTGTATGCGCTGACACCGACATCGGTCAGAAGCGCGGCACCGAGCAGGAAGGTGTCATCGTTCATATACGGGTCGAACGTGCCCGCCGCGGTGGCCACGCCCGCCGCTTGCGCTGCGAGAGCGAACGCACCGGTGGTTTTGGTGCCGTCGATATTGATCGCGGGCTGCGCCACCGCCGACGAGCCGAGCTGGCCACGCAGGAAGATGACGTGCTTGAGCTCGTCCGCCGCGATCTCGCGTGCATAGGCCGCCACCGACGTATCGCCGAACGCGACCTGGCGACCGCCGGTCACCGCGCCCTGCGCGCCAACGCCGGTCTGCAGCGTCGCGCTGAGTCCCGCCCCCGTCGCTGCGAGATTATAATAGTTCGCCTCAAGATATTCGAGGTTGAGCGCGAAGTTGAGCACCGCAACGTCGTTGGCGGTGGTCGTCGCGGTCGGGGTGGGCGTCGGGGTAGGCGTCGGCGAATAGTTGATGCCATTATCGCCGCAGGCGGACAGCGCGGTCAGCCCGCCAGCGGCGGCGATCCCGGCGCTCGCCATCTTTATGAAGCGGCGGCGCTCCGCGCGGCGCTGGTCGCCGATCGCCTGTATTTCGAGCAGAAGGTCGTGGTCGATCATGGTGAAAACCCCTTGAATCTGGAGGCGTCGGTGGAGCCCGTCGGGGCTTAGCTATTGGCGGTGCTCGTCTTGATCGTGCCGTTGGTGCCATTGGGGAAGAACCCGCCCCCCGTCGCCGCCTTGCCCGAAGTGTTCAGGTAGACGATGTTGAGCACCTGACCGGCGGGGCGGCTGAATGCGAGCCCGTTCGGGTCCGTCGGCACGATGTTGGCCGTCAACCCGACCGCAGTGGTGGTCCGCGCGATGCCCTGGTCGTCGTTGGCGTAGAGCGTGATCGGGTTCGCGGCAGTCGCCGCGGACGTGGTGTTGCCGTCCACTGAGTCGCGCGCGGCGGAGAGCTTGCCGATGTCCGACACGATGGTGTTGCCCGAGACATTCACGCTCAGTTGGTCCAGCGTCAGGCGCACGATCGAGGCATGGTATGCCTCCGCCGCCAGGATACCGGCTGCGGCGTCGAGATAGACGGGGTTGCTGAGCAGCGGCGACGCGCCCTTATACGCGGTTACGCCCACATCCTCGAACCCGAACGCGCCGTAGAGAAACGCCGTGTCGCTCGCATAGGGATCGAAAGAGGTCGGGTTCGCGGCCGTGGTCGCGCCGATCACGCCCGCCGCGCGCGCGAACGAGCTGAACGCACCGTTCGGGTCGTTGCCGACATCGATCAGTGGCTGCGCCACCGCGGCGCTGCCCAATGCCGTACGGAGGAAGTTGACATGCGCGAACTCCTCGTTCGCGATCTCGGTCGCATAGGCTTGGATGGACGGATCGACGAACTTAACCGCCCGCGCACCCGCGTTATAAACCACGCCGTTGGCGCCGGTGGTGGGGACGGCGGGATAGGCAGTGCCAACGCCGGGGGTGGACGTGACCGGGATCGGGATGCCGTACGCGGCATAATAATAGAAGTTCGCCTCAAGATATTCGAGGTTGAGCGCGAAGTTGAGGATGTCCGTGTCAGTGACCGCCTGTGCCTCGGCGGCGGTGGCGGTGAGGAAGCTGCCGGCGGTAGCGGCGCTTGCGGCGGCGGCACCCACCAGGGTCGCCTTGAAGAATGCGCGGCGGCCCGCCCGGCGCTGGGCCTGGGCGTCGAACGCTTCGAAATATTCCTGGTCGGTCATCGAGGATGTCCCTTCGGGTGGAGCACTGAACCTTGGATCTTGAACTTGGTTGGCGCGGAACCGGCCACGCGCCGTCCGGGTGTTCCCGCGCGCGCTCGGCTCAAAGCCGGCGAGGTCGCGTATTGGTACGAGGCGGGCCGGAGCGCGGATGCACGAGCGTTAACAAACTCTCGTCGCCTCGTAACCCCGTTCTCGCCACCAGCCGCTAATCACGATCAACAACGTCAGAAAGTATAGGCGAGCCCCAGGGCGCCAATGAACTGGTTGGGGTTACCCGCGACGCGGGTCAGCGGGCTGTAGCTGAAGCTGTTGAGCTCGCGCGAGTAAGTCCCGCCTGCGACGATCTTGAAACCGTGGAGCAGGTCGCCGGTTAGCGATGCGGTCGCGAACCCGCCCAGCGTGTAGCTCTTGAGCCCGCCGTGCGCGACATAGACCGGGAGCCCGCTCACCGCGCTCTGCGCGAGCGACACATTCTCATAGGTCTGCGCGTAGCGCCGCCCGGCCAGGTCCATCGAGCCGAACACCCCCGCCGCCAGCTTGCGGCTGAGCGGGGTGAGGTAGTTGACCGAGGGCGTCACCACATAGCTCTTGTGGACCGAGCCGACATCGTGCCGATAGCTGACGGTAGCGGACAGCTGATCGTAGGGGCTGGTGATCACTCCGGTCTTGTCGATCCCGACATAGCCACCGAGCTCGATCGCGTCGCTGATCTTGCCCAACGACCGGACCCGCGGGTCATGGATCTCGCTCAGCGTATCGCGGTCGAAGTTGATGACGCCGACCGGGCCGATCTCGAAATGTACGCCCGGGCCGGGGCGGGTGTGGATCACGTCCACCGACAGCCGGTTAGCGATCAGTGTGAAGCTATAGCCCTTGATCGTGCCGATCGCGGCGGGCGCGGCGGTGAAGCGGTGGTGGTTCGCGCCGTCGTAATCGGGAAGGTACACGCCACCGGCGGCGACAGTGATCCGGTCGCCGCTGACATCGAGGGACCCCGGCGCATCGGCGGGCAAGCTTCCCGCGTCCTGCGCCGCGGCGGGCAGGATGGCGAACGTCAAAGCGGTGACGGTAACGGACAGGAGATGGCGCAAACAAAGCCTTTCGATCGATCTTGACGCGCAAACGCGAGGAACCGCGATTGGCTCCCGCGTTTTCGTTTCGCTAGTGCGAAATGCCTGGGGACTGTTGCAATCGTGCGTCACCGCATCGTCCTGGCGCGGGCGCGCGCGTGCTCGCGCGTAAAATCGCCGATGCCCTCGTCGGTGCCGCACCACCGGTCCCACCAGCGGAAGTACAGCCCGTAGTTGCAGGCATAGCGCTGGTGGTGGCGCTGATGATGGCTGGCGGTGATCAGCCAGTCGCCCAAGCGCCCGCGCCACAGCACGCGTGGCCACATCTCCCAGCCCATATGGTTAGTGACGCCCTGCACCGTCATCACCAGCAGCACGACGCCCAGCGCGCCGACCTGGATCGGCACCAGCAGCACCAGCACGGGGATCACCACCGCGCCGGTCAGCGCCTCCAGCGGATGGAACGCCATCGCCGCCCAGGCGGTCGGCGGGCGGCTGGCATGGTGGAGCGCGTGCGCCAGCCTGAACGGACGCGGCTGGTGCATCCAGCGGTGCGTCCAGTAGAACCACGCGTCGTGGAGCACGAGATAGAGGAGCACCGATAGCGGCAGCCACCAGAGCGGGTGCGCGTCCGGGCGCTCGTAGATCTGCGTCCAGCCGCGCGCGCGCCAGCCCCAGGCGACGACGCCCGCGGGCACGCCATAGACCAGCGCGGACACGAGGCTCCACGCGACCTCGCGCCGGACCTGGGCGTCGAGTCCGAGATAGAGTCCCGGATGCCGCGCGCGGGTCCACGCCGCGAACCCGCCCGAAGTGAGCAGATAGCGCCCGCCGACGATCGCGCTCATCGCCAGCGCGGACAGGGTGATGGCGAGCAGCGCTGACACGGCGCAGGCTGTACCAGAGCGGACGTTAAAGCGCCACGGTGTCGGAGGAGCGCTGGCCCGAGTTCCCCTTCCGTTCCGCTTTTGCTACCGGGCGCGGATGGGCGAGGCCTCGCGCAAGATCATCCACATCGACATGGACGCGTTCTACGCATCGGTGGAGCAGCGCGACGACCCCGCGTTGCGCGGGCTTCCCGTGGCGGTGGGGCATGGCGCGCGGCGTGGGGTGGTGACGGCGGCGAGCTATGAGGCGCGCCGCTTCGGGGTGCGCTCCGCCTTGCCTTCGGTCACCGCGATTCGTCGTTGCCCGGAGCTGGTGTTTGTGCGCCCGCGCTTCGACGTCTATCGCGCGGTGTCGCGGCAAATCCACGCGGTGTTCGCCGAGTTCACCGACCTGATCCAGCCCTTGTCGCTCGACGAGGCGTATCTGGACGTGACCGCCGACGCGCGCGGGCTCGGCACCGCCTGGGCGACCGCCAAGGCGATCCGCGCGGCAATCCTCGTCGAGACCGGGCTGACCGCCTCGGCGGGGGTGTCGTACAACAAGTTCCTCGCCAAGCTCGCCTCCGACCACCGCAAGCCCGACGGCCAGTTCGCGGTGACGCCCGCGATGGGCGCGGACTGGGTCGCGACCCTACCGGTCGCGCGGTTCCATGGTGTCGGCCCGGTGACGGCGGCGAAGATGAAGCGGCTGGGGATCGAAACGGGCGCGGACCTGCGCGCGCAATCGCTTGACTGGCTGCAGCAGCACTTCGGCAGCGCGGGGGAGTGGTATCACCGGATCGCCCGCGCGGAGGATAACCGGCCGGTCAACCCGCACCGCGAGCGCAAATCGTCGGGCTCGGAGACCACGTTCGACCGCGACCATACCGATGCGGAAGCGATCGAAGCGGGGGTGCTGCGGATGGCGGACGACGTATGGGATTGGTGTACGCGTGCAGGCGCGTATGGGCGCACG
>CAXSEO010000257.1:0-4104 GCA_964235525.1 uncultured Sphingomonas sp.
CAGCAGCGCCGCCACCACCGACGAATCCACGCCGCCCGACATCGCCACCACGACGCGGCGCGCGGCGGGGTCCGACCCGAGCTGAAGGTCTAAGTCGATCACGCCGCACGACATAGCGATGGTGAGCGCGGCTTTCACCTGTCTTAGCGAAGCGTTGCGCCCCGCTTTACCCCGCCTTCAGCCGCGGGGGCGTACGTCGCTGTCGTGCACTCGCCACCTCACTCCTTCGCCGCGTCGCAATCGATCGACGGTGGGGCGGTGCTGGCGGGAGCAATGGCGCGGCAGGCGGTGACGCCGACCGCGTTGGTGCAGGCGCGGCTGCCCGAGCGGGCGCGCGTCGACGGGCCGTTCGCGCCCGCTGACTGCGCGTTCGCGCGCGACGTGGCGCGGTCGTTCACGGGATGGAAGGACGGGTGAACCCGCCGTTTACCCCGCCATTTTAGCTGGCGTTCAACGCCGGGGTGTAGAGCGAGAGAATAGGGTCGGTGGCCCGGTGTGAGGACAAGAATGATCGAGAACCAGAAAATCCGTCCCGCCAAGGTGATCGGCCCGCTCGGCGAAGCGCTGACGCTCGAGTCGCTGCCGCCACCGGAGACGACGCGCTGGGTAGTGCGTCGCAAGGCGGAGGTGGTCGCGGCGGTGAACGGCGGGCTGCTGTCTGTCGACGAGGTGTGCGACCGCTATGGCCTGACCGTCGAGGAGTTCGCCGGTTGGCAGCGCGCGATCGACCGGTCGGGCATGCCCGGCCTGCGCGTCACCCGCATCCAGCATTACAAGTCGCTCTACGAGCGGCAGCAGCGTTATTGATCCAGGTGATCGTTTCGGAACCAAAACACCGCGCCGCGAGTCTTTTTCCGTACCAGCGTCCGCCTAGGACGCAGCAACAGGGAACGGGTTCATGGGTATTCTTATCTGGTTGATCGTGGGCGGCGTTTGTGGCTGGCTCGCCGGCATGATCATGCGCGATAATACGAGCATCCTGATCAACATCGTCGTGGGGATCGTCGGCGCGGCGATTGCAGGTCTCTTGTTCGGCGGTGGTGCCGACCTGAATGCCGGGATCACGGTGACGTCGTTCATCTATTCGCTGCTCGGCGCGGTGATCCTGCTCGCGATCGTCAACCTGGTCCGGCGCGGCCGGGTGCGGTAAGCCGTCGGGCGCGAGACGTCTCAGCGCGAGCCGATCCGCACGCCCGCAAGGACCGCCATACGGACATTTCCACAAGCCGTCCGGGACCGTTTCCCGGGCGGCTTGCCGCGTTATGGTCGCCGCCGTCTTCCAGTCTGCTTGCCTCGGCAAAGAAAAGCGGGCACCTCCATTGCGGGCGATGCCATGCGGGTTGAGCATGGTGCTGTATTGTAGTAATACACGTCAGTCCGACAGGGGGTCGGGGCACGGCGGCGGGGCGCCGGAGACGGGGACGGGGACGGGATCGTGACGCGGATGAACTATGAACCTGGTAGCATCGGCCACGAACCCCAACTCGCGCTTACCGGCCCGGATGCGCCACGCGGACGACGCCGCTGGATCGCGGTCGGGCTCGCCGTTTTGCTGCTCGCGATCGTCGGCTATTTCCTGTTCGGGCATAAGAAGAGCGACGCCGCGGCCGCGCATACCGACCAGGCGCCCAGCGTCAGCGTCACCCAGCCCGGGCGGCGCTCGATCGACCGCTCCGTCTCTGCCACGGGCACGCTAGCGGCGCGCGTCGACATGCCCGTCGGCGTCGCGGGCGAGGGCGGGCGCGTGACGGCGGTGCTGGTCCAGCCGGGCGACTGGGTCCATGCAGGTCAGGTGCTCGCCACCGTGGATCGCTCGGTGCAGGCGCAGACCGCCGTCAGCCTTTCCGCACAGATCAAGGTGGCGGAGGCCGACGCGACGCTGGCGCAGTCCGAGCTGACGCGTGCGCAGTCGCTGGTCAGCCGCGGCTTCATCTCCAAGGCGGATATCGAGAGCAAGACCGCAACGCGCGACGCCGCCGCCGCGCGGGTGCGGGTCGCGCAGGCGCTGCTCGCGCAGCAACAGGCTACCAACGGTCGCCTGGACGTGCGCGCGCCCGCCGAGGGATTGGTGCTGACGCGGCAGGTCGAGCCGGGGCAGGTGGTGAGCGCGGGGACGGGCACGCTGTTCCGCCTCGCCCAGGGCGGGGAGATGGAATTGCGCGCGCAGGTGGCGGAGAGCGATCTTGCGGCGATGCAGGTTGGCGCGAGCGCGCAGGTGACCCCGGTCGGGGGCACGCGCAGCTTCGCCGGTCGGGTGTGGCAGGTCTCGCCGGTGATCGATCCCACCTCGCGCCAGGGCATCGCCCGCGTCGCGATCCCGTTCGATCGCGCGCTGCGCCCGGGCGGGTTCGCGTCCGCGACCATCACCAGCGGCTCGGCGGACGCGCCGTTGCTGCCGCAATCGTCGATTCAAAGCGATGAGAAGGGCAATTTCGTGTACGTCCTCGCCGCGGGCAACAAGGTCGAGCGGCGCGGGGTGACACTGGGGCCGGTGTCGGACACAGGCGTCGCCATCGCCTCCGGGCTGACGGGCGCGGAGAAGGTAGTCGTGTCAGCGGGGGCGTTCCTGAATCCGGGGCAGAAGATCAACCCGGTGATCGAAAAGACGGGAGCAACCGGCGTATGAGCTTCAGGAACATCTCCGCCTGGTCGATCCGGAACCCGATCCCGTCGATCGTGCTGTTCTTCATGCTGACGGTCGCGGGGCTGGTCAGCTTCAGCCGGATGCAGGTCAACGAGCAGCCCGACATCGATATCCCGGTGGTGCTGGTGACGGTGACGCAGCCCGGCGCGGCACCGACCGAACTCGAAAACCAGGTCACGCAAAAGATCGAGGGCGCGGTTCGCAGCTTGCAGGGAATCGACGAGGTCGACTCCACCGTGGTTGAAGGGAGTTCGACGACGGTCGTTCAGCTGACGCTCGGCACCCCGATCGACCGCGCGGTGGAGGATGTGCGCGGCGCGATCCAGCAGATACGCTCCGACCTGCCCGACGGGATCCTCGAGCCGCAGGTCAGCCGGGTCAACACCACCGACAACGATCTCGCCAGCTACGCCGCAGTGAGCACGGACATGACGGTGGAGCAACTTAGCTGGTATATCGACAACAACGTCACCAAGGAACTGCTGTCCGTCCCTGGCCTGGCCGGGGTGGGTCGCAACGGCGGGGTCAGCCGCGAGATGCGCGTGATCCTCGATCCTGCCAAGCTCCAGGCCTATGGCCTGACCGCGTCGGGCGTAAACCTGCAACTGCGGCAGGTGAACCTGAACGCGGCCGGCGGGCGCGCGGAAATCGCGGGCTCCGAGCAATCGGTGCGCGTGTTGGGCAACGCGAAGGGCGCTTACGAGCTGGGTCAGACGCTGATCTCGGTCGGGGCCGGGCGCACGGTACGGCTCAACGACATCGCGCAGGTGCAGGACCTGTACGCCGAACAGCGGTCATCCTCGTCGCTCAATGGTCGGCAGGTGATCTCGTTCGACTTCCAACGCTCCAAGGGCGCGTCGGACGTGGCGGTGTTCGCGGCCGCGCAGGAAAAGCTTGCCGCGCTCGAGAAACGCAACCCGAAGGTGCGGTTCCAGATGATCCGCAACTCGGTCAAGGACACCTTGTCCGAATACCACAGCGCGATGGAGGCGATGTTTGAAGGTGCCGCGCTGGCGGTGCTGATCGTGTTTCTGTTCCTGCGTGACTGGCGCTCGACCGTGATCTCCGCGATCGCGATTCCCTTGTCGGCGATACCGACATTCTACTTTCTGTCGCTGCTCGGCTTTACGCTCAACTTCATGGTGCTGATGGCGCTCAGCCTGGTGGCGGGCGTGCTGGTCGACGACGCGATCGTGGAGATCGAGAACATCGTCCGGCACATGCGGATGGGCAAGAGCGCGTATCAGGCCTCGATCGACGCCGCCGACGAGATCGGGCTGGCGGTGCTGGCAACGACGATGGCGATCGTCGCGGTGTTCCTGCCCGTCGCGCTGATGCCGGGGGTGCCGGGGCAGTATTTCAAGAATTTCGGGCTGACCGTGGTCGTCTCGGTGCTGCTCAGCCTTGGCGTGGCGCGGTTGATCACGCCGATGATCGCGGCTTATTTCCTGAAAGCGCAC
>CAXSEO010000257.1:4114-4750 GCA_964235525.1 uncultured Sphingomonas sp.
CGCCGAACACGGCGGCAGCCGGGTGCTGACGCTCTACACCCGGTTGCTCGGCTGGACCCTTGATGATCGCCGTGCGCGCGAGGTCGCTGCCCGGGGCGGGGTGCTGCGCAGGATCGGCGCGCGGTTTCTCGACCACCGGATCTGGGTGCTCGGCCTCGGCGTGCTATCGTTCGTGCTGACGGTGATTTGCTTCTCGGTGATGCCGCAGGAGTTTCAGCCCGAGCAGAACGAGGACTCCAGTACCGCCGCGATCGAGATGGTGCCGGGCACCACGCGCGCGGAAACGCAGGTCGTGGTAAACCGGGTCGCCGCGCTGCTCGCCAAACAACCGCAGGTGGTTTCCGTTTACGCGCGGACCGGGGTCGGCACAGGCCGAGTCACCGCGATCTACAAGCCGCAGAACGAGCGCAACCTGACAAGCGCTGAATTCGAGCATCTTCACGACGCCGAGCTTTCCGCGATCCCCGACGCGCGCGTGTCGTTCCGGTCGCAACAAGGGTGGGGCGGTAGCGGGCTGCCGGTGACGGTGGTGTTGGGCGGCGATGACCCCAAGCTGCTCGAGCAGACCGCCAACGCGATCGTGGACCAGATGCGGGCGCTTCGTACTGTGGGGGCGCCGCGTGTTGTCGGCGACCT
>CAXSEO010000258.1:0-4744 GCA_964235525.1 uncultured Sphingomonas sp.
TCCGCTGTTGCCGCGCCGCATCGAGGTTAATAATCTCTCCCCTGAGGCGACGATTGCTTGGAAGCCGGTTTCTGACCTGAATCTCTACGCCTCTTACCGTCAGGGTTATAAGTCGGGCGGTTTTCAGACCGATTTTACTGCCCTTCCTGTGCTCCTGGCTAAGGGGATTCCTGTCAACAATTCCTTTGGTGCGGAAACGGTCGAGGGTTTTGAGGGCGGCCTCAAAACCAACCTGTTTGACCGAAAGCTACGAGTCAATCTCGCAGCGTATAGATTCAAGTACTCCAACCTACAGCTAGGTCGATTTGACCCAGTTCTGTTTGCGACGTTCATTGAGAATGTCGGCGCGTCTACGGTGAAGGGGCTGGAGGGTGACTTTTCCTATACAACGCCGATCAGCGGCCTGACCTTGTCTGGCGCGCTTGCCTTCAACCTTGCTCGCTACAATCAGTTCATCTCCGCCTGCTATATCGGCCAGACCGCCGCACAAGGTTGCGATCTCACCACGTCGACGCAGAACCTAGCGGGTCGGCCGTTGCCGCGCGCGCCCAAATGGTCGGGGAATCTCGACGCGATCTATGAAGCGTCGCTCGGCTCCAATGTGAAGATGCGGTTGAACGGCGGCGTAACTTTCTCCTCGCGCTATGAGACGCTGACGGAGGATATTCCCGGGGCGCGTCAAGCGACGTACCAGTTGTACGATGCGGGCATCGCGTTCGCGCCGCGCGACGATAGGTTCGAAATCGCCTTTATTGGCCGCAACCTGCTAAACAAGTATTATGTGACCAGTGCTGCGCAGGTGCCGCTGACCGGCAGCGCGACGGTCGGGTCCGACGTCTTCGCGAGCGCGAACCGCGGTCGCGAATTGATCGCCAGGGTGACGGTGCACGCCTTCTGACGCGGTCGGACAAGCCTGAAGCGGACGGGCAGGCGCTTCAGGCCGTTGGCAGAGAAGCCCAGGGCCGTCCTGTTTAGATGCGATCAGCTCTTCGCCCGCGAGGGGGAGGAAAACCGCCGGGCGCAGCGGGGTGGTGGAGAACTCCCAAACGTGATTGAGACCTCCCCTCCGTAGCGCGGCGCGCAACACCTTCTCCCTGGCGGGCGAGAACTCTGATCGCACCTGATCCAAGTGACCTTTGGTGTCGTGCGGGCCCGCTTGTCGGCTATTGGCTGGCGGCGTCAGGCCGCGCGATCGGTTTTGCGGAACGTGTCGCGGGCGATCTGCTCGTCAATCCAGGCCGCGTCACAACCGAGCTCGTCGAGCACCTGCCTTCTGTGCTCGCCGATATAGGGCTCGGGCAGCCGAGGGCACTGCGGAGAAGGCTGCGAGAAAGTCTCCGCTCAGCCAAGCAGATTAGAGTTAACATAATCGCTATTATCGAACCAGGATTTCAGAACGAAGTTGAGGCTCAGAGAAGCAGCTTCCCGCTGAGCTCAACTGTCGTCCCCGCTCAGCGCCGCGTGCGCTCCGCGCAATGCAACCAGACGATCGCCGCCGTCTGCGGTCAGGCGGTCCCAGGCAAAGGCCGAACGGTTCGGAGCGCCTTCTAGCCACATCCGCCGAGCCAAGGCAAACAGGTCATGGACCGTGGGATCTCGACCAGTTGCGATGCAATCAACGAGTTGGTCCGCGACGAGTGGGCTGGTCGATGATGTCATGCCACGTCCTCGCTTCCGGCCCTCCGGTACTCGGCTTTGGTGACGGCGGCGCGACAGGCGCGTTCGGTAGCACCAAAATCACGACCAACTCTTCGCGGCGCGTTGCGGATCGCCGTCGTCTGCCGGGAGATGCGCCGCAACTGTCCCGGCGGCCTTGGTCCCGATCACGAACTGGCCGTAAAAATGAAGCACGCGCGTCCTCCCGGGTTAAACCTTGTCGTGCAAATCGGTCAGGGCGGCCACTGCTCGCTCGGCGATGCGGGAGAAGGATCGCAGGTCATCTCGCATCCTCAAGCGACCCAAACCATTCGGCATATCCGGTGGTCGCGGCCATGTGCCGGTTCAGGTCTGGTGCGCCATCGCCCCACCACACGGGACCACGCTCGCCGAGCGCGATTTTGGCGCAATCCACCTCGGCACGCGCGTTCGCCAACGCGACCGGGTCGTTGCTCCGTAGCGCGCCGCCGACCCTGCGCCTCGCCGCCATCAGCTCGGCCACCGGCGACGCCCGCCGCTCATTCGGAAGCGATGGATCGAAACGCCGCCAGAGTCGGCCTCGCACGACGAAATACCGGCCGTCGGGCGTAACGGGGTGCGTGAGAGGGTCGACGCGCTCCGAAACCCTGCCGGGTGACGAAGCTGCTTTGGTCCCGCTCACCGCGTCGCCGGGAGCGAGCACGTTCTGCCTCCGAAGGCGGAGCGCAGGTTGGAGAGCCGCATATCAAGCTCGGTCCTGGATTTTCGGATTGTGTCCAGTGAGACGTCATCGATGGTGATGATGTACGGACCGATCCTCGTCATGTCGTGCGTGCGAACGATCGGTCGAACACGGCGATCCAGACCGTCGTTGCAGCGCTGTCGCCCACGCGCCTGCTGCGTATCGCTATGGATTCGCCCACCAGCATCATGTCCCAAGCGCCGGCCGCGATCGCCGGTTCGACGCCATGGCGTGGCGCCAGCCATTCGGCGACGTCGTCGCCCCCGCCCAGGTCGGGCCGGGGCAAAAGACTACCCTGGTCTCCATCGACCCCGGATTAAGTCGGCAACCCCCGTCAAAGTAGATCGTCAGGCGTTTGTGACCCACGGCATGGTCAGACGAACAGGTCGATCACCGTAGCGTCCGGCATGATCGCCTCGATCAGCAGCGAGCGGTGACAGCCGTGCGGGTCGCGTTCGAAGCAAAGCAGCGCGGTCGCTCGCTCCGCCGCCATCTCGAGCAGCTGCGCGCCCTGAAGCATCGCCTCGGGAAGCTCAAGCTGGCCCGCATACACCGCGGCGAGCCGGGCGTGATCGCCGCGCCGGGCGGCTTCCCGCCCCTCCGGCGGTGTGCCCAGCGCCTGCAGCCCGAGATAGTCGATGGCCGCCTCGCGCAGGCCGTTGGCAAGGACGTTCTTGGAGAAGCCGGGCCGACGCGACAGAGGAACCGCTCGGACGTCGACCAGCAACTCGACCCCTGCCGCCTTCAACGTCGCGACCACGTCGGCCTGCGTGCTGCCCTCGTAGCCGATGGTGAAGATGCGCATCGGTCCAGATAGGTCACGAAGGGAGACGACGGCAATATCGGTTTTGATCGCAGGATCCGGGACGCCGGAGCAGCAACGTAGCAAGTTCACCGCCAGCAAAGTAGAAACGGCACTAGTGACACGCGTCGCCCCTTGATTTTCCCCTGTCTCCAGCTCGCATTCTCACGAGTTTCATCATGCCATTCACATGCATTGATATGAACAATGGCTTGGCGCGAGCGCTCGTTGCCCTGACCGGCTGGATGCGACCGCTTCCGCTTATTACCCCTGTGCCCGATTACATGGCGCGAGTTGGCGAGCTGCTCGCCCTGTTGGGCGACGGTCCCCCGCCGTCTGAGTTGCGCGAGCAACTCGACACTGTCATGCGTCAGAAGAACGGAGCGGCGATGTATGTCTTTGCGCTTTTCCTGATCGCGGCGGTAATTGCTGGCGCAGTGGTGCTCGTCCTGCTGGTCCGCGCGCGGCGGCGTGCGGAGCAGTTGAAGGCGCGCAGTGCTCGCCGTGAGCAACGGGAGCGGCGATGGCGAGAACGGACCGTAAACCGCACCTTGGGCAACTGGGAACCGTGAATGGCCGTCACGCAGCTAGCCCAGCAGGCACCGTATCTCGCGACACCGTGACCCGCGCCAACAGCTTCTCCGCGCGACATGAGGCAGCGCAGATAACCTTCGATGACGCTACGCTCGCGCGTCCGGCCGTGCAAACGGCGGTTCGGCGCACCCCGGCGATCAAGCCAGTTCCGTTCTTTAATCCGCGCGGCTAGCCTGTCCGACATGCTGCCCGAGATCACCAACGCGCTGATCGCACGGACCATACAGACGCACAGGATGGTCGAGGCTGGGCAGGACTATTGGGCGCGGAATCGGGTTCGAGATCTGACGATCGCCGCCGGTCGCGGCATCGTCAGGGCGGCCGTCAGGGGCAGCGGTCCAGTTCCCTACGAGGTTACATTGCACTTCGGCGCCGACGGGCGGTCATTGCTCGTTACGGCGTGCAGCTGCCCGGTCGGGTCCGCATGCAAACACGCCGCTGCCGTGCTGTTCGCGCTGCGGGCGGAGCTGCACGACACGGCGTCGGCGTCGCGGGCTGACCGCGCGCGTCCCGTCCCGCCGCCACTGCCCCCCGCGCTGTCGCAATGGATCGCGGCGACGCGGCCGATGATGCAGGGGGCAAGTCCGGCCGCCACCTCCGCCGAGCGCGCCATCTGCTACGTCGTACGAGCGCAGGCTATGCGCGATAGCACCCGGAGCAGCGCGAAGCGCCCGGCGGCATCGCTCGCGCTTCCGGGCGCTCCGCTTCGCTTGCTGGTCGAGATATTCGATGTGGCGCTCGGCAGTGAGGGTGAACCGAGCGGGGCCGGGAGCAAGGTCCACGCACACCGGTTCAGCTACGGCGGTGGATCCGCGCTTCCGCATGTCACCGCAGAGGATCGCGTGATCGTGCGCCGGCTTCAGGTGCAGCTCGGCGATGTCGACAATGACGGCTGCCTGACCGGCACGGGCGGTGCCGATGTGTTCAGGCGCATGGTCGCGAGCGGACGCGCGCGCTGGGGCACCCCGCGT
>CAXSEO010000259.1:0-4743 GCA_964235525.1 uncultured Sphingomonas sp.
AGCGGGATGATTGAAGGTCGCGCTCTTTTCCGCTTCGCTCCCGAGGGCGCGGCGTCCTTGTGCTGACCCGCAGGCGCTCTTGCGCTCCCTCCTAGCCGTCACGCCCGCCAGGGCGCTCTACGCCGCTTTCCCGGAGCCGCGCTCCCGCGCGACGACCGGGAGCGGCTCCGTTTGCCCCGGCAGGACGCGCGTCCGCGTCGCGCCGCGCAAGGGCACCGTTGTTTGTCCCACCCACCCACCCAACCCGGGGACGGGGCCTACGGCCCCGCGTGGAGCGTCAGAACCGTTCGGTTATGACACCGACGCTATCTGGATACGTGCTTTATCATTGTTCCATGTTCAGGCGGCATTTTCCGAGCGCGGTATCGCGACCCAATCGTCGACCCGTTGACCAGGCATCGACGGCTGGGAGTTGATGCGCTCTCGCCTGCACAGAGGGGCTGTCATGCTTACCAACGACGACTCCGCAGCGGGGGAAAGCGTACCGTCCATGCCCGACGCGCATGGTCATGCTGCTCTGCTGCTGGTTGAAAGCCTGATTCACGGATTGTTGGCGCGCTCGATCATCACTATCGGAGGGCAAGGCGCTGATCCCACGCTAAACAACGCTAACGGTTCAAGGCCCGCTGGAGGGGCGACATAGGCAGGTGCGAGCACCGCCACGGCGGCTCCCGCCTACTTGTGGACATTCTGCCTCGGCGCGTAATCCCGCTCAATGAGGTTCAGGGCTGGCGAAAGGGTTCAGATATCGCCTAATTTCTATTGGGCAGGCGGCGCAATCGGGACGGTCGCGCTGTACCCGGAGTTTCCTCCAGCGCCTAACCGCAACCGAGTGGACGCGACGACAATGTCAGTTCGCGCCCTTCATGGCGCATCTGAAGAAACGTGGGTCATTTTCGACCAACCTCAATTCGACTTAGATGGGGACGGCCCATATCCTCAAGCTGGTATACCCTGCTCGGCCTTGACGCGCCTGAAATGACCAACGTCCGCTTTCCACCCACTTTCGTCATTCCGTTCTCAGGCTGGTCGCGCCACTCCTAACCGCTTCATCTCGCGGTAGACGGTCGACCGGCCGATCCCCAGCTGCCGCGCCGCTTCGGCCGGGGAAACGCTTGCGGCGACCAGCTTGAGCGCGGCGCTCACCTTGTCGCCGTCAAGCGGCTGCCGCCCGGGCAGCTTCCCCTTGGCGCGCGCCGCGGCGATGCCGTCGCGAGTGCGCTCGGAGATCAGCCGTCGCTCGAAGTGGGCGATGGCCCCGAACACATGGAAGATCAGCTCGCCGGCCGCGGACGAGGTGTCGATCTTCTCCTCCAGGCTGAGCAGGGCGATGTGGCGTTCGCGGAGCATCTGCACGGTGGTGAGCAGCTCGCCGAGCGACCGGCCCAGCCGATCGAGCCGGACGATCGCGAGCGTGTCGCCCTTACGGGCGTAGCCGAGCAGCTCGATCAGCCCTGGTCGCTCCATGCTCTTGCCCGACATAACGTCCGTGAATACGCGGATGGCACCGGCTTCCTCGAGCCGCATCCGCTGCCCGGCGACGTCCTGGTCGCCGGTGCTGACGCGCGCGTAGCCCAGAATGCCCGCCAACCTTTGTCCCCCAACCGACCGTTCCGTGGACAATGGCGGCGCACGACCGTGATCCCCCGCAAATCCGTCCACAAACTACGTCTCTTTAACCCGCTCTGTCTACGGGCATCGCGGGCCTTTTGTGGACGGTCGAGATGCCAGCACGCGATCACGTCCTGCTCACCGACGCCGAGCGAGCCACCCTGTTCGGCATCCCCGTCGATCCTGACGAGCTGGCCCGGCGCTACACGCTGGAAGCGGCCGACCTCGACCTCATCAACCAGCGGCGTCTCGATCGGAACCGGCTCGGCATGGCGTTGCAGGTCGCGCTGTTGCGTCACCCCGGGATGCCGCTCGCACAGGTGCTGCAGATCGAGGGCGGTGCGCCCGCGCCGCTTGTTGCATTTCTCGCCCGGCAGCTCGGGCTGAGCCCAACCGCCCTGGCCGACTATGCAACGCGCATCCAGACCATGACCGATCATGCCCGGCTCGTGGCGGAAGCGTCGGGTGCGCGGCCGCCCACCCGGGGCGACATCGCCACGATGATTGCAGCGGCCGAACAGGCGGCCGCGGGAACGGATGCGGGGCTATCGATCGCGACCGGGATCGTCGATGCGCTGCGCGCGGGCAATATCCTGTTGCCGATGCCGTCCACCATCGAGAGGGCGGGCATCGCCGGTCGGTCGCGGGCGCGCAAGAACGCCGCGCACATGATGGTCGCGGGTCTGAACCCCGAGCAGACCGCCCGGGTCGATGCGCTGTTCGCCGCGGAAGAAGGAACACACCTCGGCTGGCTAAAAGCGGTGCCGACCGCGACCAAGGCAGAAAGCGTGCGCGATATCGTCGAACGACTCCGCGTCGTGCGCGAGCTCGGCATTCCGCACGATACCGGCGCGCGCGTCCACCCCGCCCGTCGTCATCAGTTCGTTCGGGAAGGGCGGCTCTCGCCCGCCTATCTCATCGCGCGCTACACGGTGCCCCGACGACGCGCGATCCTGGTCGCGTTGCTGGCCGATCTGGAGGCCCGGCTGATCGACGCCGCGCTCGACATGGCCGACAAGCTGATCGGGGGCATGTTCCGGCGCGCCAAGAACACGCAAGGGAGCCGGTATGCGGCCTCGTCGCGCGACGTCGCCCGGCTCATGCGCCTGTTCCGCACCACCATCGATGCGCTGAGCGAGGCGGACGAGCAGGGTGCCGACCCGATCCAGGCGCTCGATGACGCGGTCGGCTGGCACGTCCTGTTCAAGGCGCGCACCATGGTCACCGCGATCGCCGACATGGTCGACGAGGACCCGCTGGTGGTCGCCAGCGACCGCTACGCAAGCTTGCGCAAGTTCGCGCCGCTGCTGATCGAGGTGCTGGAGTTCAAGTCGGGCCGGGGCAGCGCCAGCAGCGTGAAAGCGGTCGAGCTGCTGCGGGAGCTGAACCGATCGGGCAAGCGCGACGTGCCCACGGGCGCGCCGATGCCGTTCCGCAAGGAATGGCGCAAGCTGCTGGTCGGCGACGACGGCAAGATCAACCGTCGCCTGTACGAGACCGCGACCCTGGCGCACGTCCGCAACAAGCTGCGCTCGGGAGATATCTGGGTCGAGCGGTCGTCCGCCTATCGCCAGTTCGACAGCTACCTGCTCCCGGCCGCGGCGAGCGCGCCCGTGGTCGCCGACCTCGGACTGCCCGCTTCAGCCGACACCTGGATCGAGGAACGCGCGGCCACGCTCGACGAGCGGATGAAGCGGTTCGCCCGTGACGTTACCCGCGGCAAGCTGGAAGGGGTGAAGCTGGTCGACGGCCGATTGCAGATCACCCCTGTCCGCACCCAGCCCAGCCCGCCAGCCGAGGAACTGGCGGACACGATCGGCGCGCTGATGCCCAGGATCAGGATTACCGAGCTCCTGCACGACGTCGCCAACGAGACCGGGTTCCTCGCCGGGTTCACCAACCTGCGCACCGGCCGGCAGTGCGACAACAGCAACGCGCTGCTTGCCGCCATCCTCGCGGACGCCACCAACCTTGGGCTCGCCCGCATGGCGGCCGCGAGCCAGGGCGTGACCCGCGACCAGCTCGTCTGGACCAAGGACGCCTATGTCCGCGAGGACAGCTACAAACGCGCGCTCGCCATCCTGATCGACGCCCAGCACCGTCTGCCGATCGCATCGGTGTGGGGCGACGGCACCACCTCCAGCTCGGACGGGCAGTTCTTCCGGGGCGGCAAGCGCTTGGGCGTCGGCGACATCAACGCCCGGTACGGGGTCGATCCCGGGTTCAGCCTCTATACCCACGTCTCGGACCAGCACGGACCATACAACGTGACGGTGCTCTCCGCGTCGATGCACGAAGCGCCCTACGTGCTCGACGGGCTGCTGCACCACGCGACGTCGCTCAACATCGCCGAGCATTATACCGACACGGGCGGCGCGACCGACCATGTGTTCGCGCTGTGCACCCTGCTCGGGTTCCGGTTCTGCCCGCGGCTGCGCGACTTCCCCGATCGCCGCCTCGCGTCGGTCGCGGCGCTGGCCAACTATCCCGCGATCGCCTCGCTGCTCGGCAAGCGGATCAGGGTCGACGTCATCCGCGAACACTGGGACGAGGTGCTCCGTCTGGTCGCCTCGCTCAAGGCGGGGCACGTCGCGCCCTCGACCATGCTGCGGAAACTCGCCGCCTACGAGCGCCAGAACCAGATCGACATCGCGCTCCAGGAGATCGGCAAAATCGAACGGACGTTGTTCATGCTCGACTGGCTCGAAAGCCCTGAGCTGCGACGCCGCTGCCAGGCCGGGCTGAACAAGAGCGAGCAGCGCCATGTGCTGACCCAGGCGATCTGCACGTTCCGCCAGGGCCGGATGATCGACCGTACCCACGAGGCACTGCAATACCGCGCGTCGGGGCTGAACCTGGTCATCGCCGCGATCGTCTACTGGAACTCGACGTACATCGCCGACGCGGTCCAGCACCTCCGCGCCTCGGGCACGACCATCGATCCCGAGCTGCTACCCCATAGCTCACCGGTCGGCTGGGAGCATATTGCGTTCTCCGGCGACTTCCTGTGGGACCGCGCTGCCGAGCGGACGCGCCGCAAGCCGCTCAACATCGTCGGCGACGGCCGAACCGCCTGATCGTTCGCGGCCCGTTCTCCCTTAGCGTTGTTTAGCGTGGGATCAGCGCCTCGCC
>CAXSEO010000260.1:0-4735 GCA_964235525.1 uncultured Sphingomonas sp.
TGTTCGTCGCAAATGTTATGGAGTCGACGACAGACCCGCCGTTCGCAGCCTGCCGTTGGGATGGGGCCACCGCCATTGCTCACCTCGTTGCAGCCGACGCTATCGCGGCCGGACAAGCCGGTCAAACTGCATCGTTGACTCAGCCAATCGCGCCCTGTTCACCCGTCTCCTAACTCCGCCCGGGCTACCTCGCCCATGTCCAACTTCACTCGCGGACGATGCAGGCGTTCTTGGCCTGCATCTGGGCGTCATCGTCGGCCACTTCGGGATCGACCTCGGTGGGATCTGCGTCGCTAGCGGTAACGGCCCGCCCGCGCATCCCATCGCAACGGGGACAGCGGGTGAGGCGCGATCGCGCTCTCACCGGCTTGGTAGAGTTGCACGACCAGCGGACGACCACTCCGCCAATTCGTAAAACGGACGCGGAGTTTGCCGGGGGGATCGATCGGGAAACCATCGGGCAGCGAGCCCACCACCGCTCCCGACGGATCACGAAGGACAGGCATAGGGACGGCCATGTCCGGGCGGGTCGCGAAGAAACCGACCCTGTTCGCGCGATCGATGCGGATGATGTCGACCTCTAGCGCGACCCGCCCGTCGGAGCCTGGCACCGGACAGCGTTGAGCAAAGGTACCTAGCGCGGACCAGTCCGGTCCAAGCGCCGCGAGTTTGCCCGGTGAGATCGCTACGCATCGGGCGGGGTCCAACTGGACGGCGTAGGGTGCCGCCGCAACGGATTGGACGCCTGCCAGGGCGAGCAACAGGCAGCCGCAGCGCTTCATCGATCCTTTGTCCAGAAGGTGACCAGCGGCCAATCGGTATTCGACCAGGGATCTCGCACCGTCTTCTCGCCCCGGCTCCGCGCGCCAGGCCATGAACTCGCCGCGCCCGAGGCGGAAGGCGGATAGGACCCGCGTGGCCGCATTCCGGCCTAGCCGCCTGCGGGACGCGGCTCGCCCGGCATCACCATAACGACATGGCCGCTACCGCCGGGGTTGCTTAATCCGCCGATGACGACCCTGCCTTTGTTAGCGAGGTCGCCCGCCTCCTCCACCGTAACCCTACGCCAGCCGCTGTTCCGGCTCGCGAGATGGGCCATCAGGTCGTTGGCGACCCTATAAGGCTCGTTAATGCCCATCTGTTGCAGCATCACCCAGACCGAGTGGCTGCAATCGCGCGGATACGCATCATAACCGACCTGACCGGCCGCCGCGAGCTTGGAAGCCGCTTGGGCGTCGTCCCCCTGTGCCATTGTCAGCCTTCTGCCGGTCCTACCGAGAAGGGCTAGTCCACTCGATCCGACGTGGCAAGTTGCGACCGATCTCGCGTCCGTAAGCTGAGGCTCGGGCTTGTCATGAACAGGCTCTACGATGGCGACGCGTTCCCGCACTTCTGTAATCGACGGGGAAAGCGGTCGCTGTCGGCGAGAGTCCAACCCGTCGGCCCGGTCGGCTACTTGGGTCCGCCGCTTCCGAAGCAGGTAGCCGATGACAGCTCCCGCGCAGCGCCAGCTGCGCCGCGCGCAGGCTTTTCAGCCGATCGGTCGAGTCCGGCGGCAAGCGGCCCCATGCGAACGCTGACCGTCCCACCGAACCTCCGTCCACATCCGCTCAGCCAGTGCAAACAGTTCCCGAACGGTCGGATCGCGGTCGTTCGCAATGCAGTCGACCAGCTGATCGGCGATCAACGGAGACGCGGAGTTGGGCATCAGGTCCTCGCATATCGTGTACTCGATCCGGATTACGAGCGTGCGACACGTGCGACAACGGGCACGATTTTAAGCGACGAGCAGCGAGCAGCAGATGAGCATTTCCCGCGCTGCGCTCCTACGCGGTCCCGCCGATCGCGCTCGCTCAGGCTATCTCAGGCCTGATCGCGGCAGCGAGCTTGCGAAGGATGTCGGCGATCGTGCGGAGATCCTCGTCGTTCAGATCGGAGGGGATCGGCACTAGCGTCCTTCCCCGTCCCGCTTCGCGTTCGCAGCTGTCCGCAAAGTGAACCAGCGTCTCGTAAGCGACCCTGCCCTGCGCGCTCATCGTTCTACACGAACACTCCCTCCGAGAAGGTAGCGCGGCACCAGCCGTGGCCACCCGCGCCGAATGGCATAAACTTAGTCGCGATCACTGCCCATATCGGGAAGCCCTTGGTTCACGAGCGTAGCGGTTCAAGCGGGATCTGCATCATTGCCGCCACCCGTCACACCGTCGCCCCCGAGATGCTCCTGCGCGGCCTGCTTCGCCTCGGACACGCTCTTTCGCGGGCGCCTGGCCGGCTTTGTCACCGGCGCGGCGACCTCCTCGGCTACCGGCTCAGCGGGCTGCACCGCCTTGCGGCCGAGCCCAATTCTGTGCGCCATCGATCGGCGGCTCTCCGAGTAGGCAGGCGCCACCATCGGGTAGTCCGCTTTCAGGCCATAACGCTTGCGGTACTCGTCCGGGGTAAGCCCGTTGCTCGACAGGTGACGACGGAGCGTCTTGTATGGCTTGCCGTCGATCATCGAGATGATGTGATTGGGGTTGGCGAGCGATTTGCGCGCGGTAACGGCGGCTTTGTACTCGGGCTCGGTCTGCGGCTCTGGCTCAGGCAGAGGCTCGTTGCTCTGGGTCAGTCCGTTCACCGCGTCGTGCACGGACTTCAGGAACACAGGGACATCATCGGCATGTACACGGGTGTTCTGGTTCCCGAGCCACGCGACCGTCAGTTCGGTCGCAAGCTCGATGCTGTTCAGGTCGTCTACCATGGAGAACTCCTCGACTGCAAATGTATGAACGGCATAGCGGTTTGGGTCCGCTCCGCGCTACAGCCAATCGTCGGGCCGTCGCGGTTCATTGCGGCCGAGCCAAAGCCTGATCTCGCAGACCGCGAGCGCGCTCGCCAGCGCGAGACTGATCGCCGTTCCGACCCATCCCGTCATCACGCTGCCCGCATAAGCTGGGACAGGAACGGCTGCACCCTCGGGATCGCGTCCTCGAATGGACGGTCGAGCCATTTCGCTTCGTCCTCGGGGACAAGAAGCATGGGCGTCGCCTCCGACACGGAAGCTCAAGCCTGCCCAGCACAATGTAGCGCGTCGGCCGAAAGCAATCGCAGATTGAGCTCGTGGCGATCGCCGAGATTTGCGACCACCGCGGCTTGGCTCGCGTCCAGATCCGCTTCGGTGTCGAACAGCTCCATCGTGTAGCAACCGCGCGCCATCTCGACCCCTTGGGTCCTTCCTGCTTTGGTGAAACTGTCCGGCCAGCGGCATACCGATATCCAAGGCCAGCCCGACACCGGCGGATCGTACCTCGAGATCAGCACATTGTCTGAACGGAGGCGCGACGGACGTGCGTCGAATATGTCCGGCCGAACCGGCTTTCGGCGGGGTTGGTCAAGAAAGTGCTGGACTTCTTCAATCTCGTACTCCGTTTCGAGGATGATCGGGTAGTATCGCCCAAGTGGGAGGCCCGTGCCCCGGCTCGATACCGGCAGCTCGATAACAAGCACGCTGGGTGCGCTGATCAGCGGCGACGGGTAAAGCAGACGCCTGTTGGCGAGATCGTCGCTGAGCCGATACATGCGAATTCCCGATAGCCGAACCAGGCAGGCTGGCGTCAAGAGAGCAAGTTGCGGCAGTGACGTAGGACGGGGAAATAGCCCTCGTCCGTGGCCCCCCTTAGCCGTACGCTACGATAGGATTGATCGCTCGGGCCCCGCCCTACTCCGACAAATTTATCGGCCGACCGGATAGGTACCTGTCGAGCGGTCACGCTCGACGGAAAGCCGACGGACCCCTGGCGCGACAGTGTACACAGCATGGCGCTGAGCGCTGCGGTTATGATGGTCAACGCGTTAGCTTTGGTCATCGCGCGGGACGACGCCGGAATGGATCAGCCCGAACCGCGTGGTTGAATTTCGATTGACCGGAGCATCGACCGCGCTCCTGGACCTCGACTTCCGCCAGTTCGTCCGCGCCCACGGCCGCGACCTCATCAGCTTTCCTCGCACCGGACGCTGATCCGAGATCGGTGCAGCCTAGCGCCCGCATCGCCGCACCTGCGCGATGAGATCGTGTTTTTCTTCGCGGCCTGTGTCATGGTGCACGGGCTTAGGTGCGGCTTGAACACCGTCCCTGGCCCGCATGTGCGGTCGAACACTGGGTCCCCGGCTCTGTCGGGCGGCCCGCGGAATACAAGACCTTGTCGCCGGTTATCGGTGCGGGGAATACGTGGGGCGTGGTTACCAGTGTTCCCGCGTGTTCAACCGTCCCGGCTTCGGCGGTGGATGGAACGCGAGTCATGTCCCTGATCAGATCCCTTCTTCTGCGGCTCCAAGGCTACGGGACGCGCCAGGAGCGTCCGACTCAGAATGGTGCCGAGACCTCACAGTACGAGGTGCTGGTGCGGGCGCATGGCGATTGGCTCGCACTTCTCGCGACCATCTTGGAACGTGAGCGCGTGATCCCTGGCGATGAACTCGCTCGCTCCTTGTCTGAATTTGCCTCCGTCACCGCGGCCGACCGGCCAGCGGAAGGACGCATTCTATCCTTGTGGGCTTTGCGCTTGCAGGACACCGCCGCCAGCCTGCGCAACTTCCCTTCCGTCCACTAGGGCGGAGCAGTCACCAGCGTCTTCCACATCCCGCCTCCCTCACGTGCGTTCGCAGTCTCGCTGAACGCCAAGGTCCGAATTGCGATCTACCCCCATCCAACCGGATCCAGCGTCGTGTAACCCGAGGCGGCGTTCTATTGGAACCG
>CAXSEO010000261.1:0-4727 GCA_964235525.1 uncultured Sphingomonas sp.
GTGTTCCTGTCGAACACCAATCATGAGGAGGATCAGCCGGTCCACCTGACGCTGCGCGACCCGGCGATCCCGATCGAATATGACCTGCCGATGTTCGACGAACCCGCGCAGCGTTATTGCCCGGCGGGGGTGTACGAGATCGTCGGCGAGGACACCGGCGCGCCCAAGTTCGTCATCAACGCGCAGAACTGCGTCCACTGCAAGACGTGCGACATCAAGGACCCGTTGCAGAACATCAACTGGGTGGTGCCGGAGGGCGGCGGCGGGCCGAACTACCCGAATATGTGACGCGCGCCGCTTGTTGTAGCCACGCTACAACAAGCACACGAGGCGCGCGTCCGGCCAGCGTCGCTTCAGCGACGACTGACGACGCGGGAGCTGAAGGTAAAGGCTGCCCCGCAGCCTTTAGGTCATGCTGGGGGCATGACCGACCTTCAGCTCTCCCGCGTCGCGCGGGCGATCGGGTGCGGCCCTCTCCTCTACCTGATTGGAAGAGGAGTGCAGTGTTCCGTTCCACTCGCTACAGCGTTGCGAGCTTATGCCTACCCTGCGCCTTCTCGCCCTCGTCGCCGCGCTCCCCACGCCAGCGCTGGCGGTTCCCGGCGACCTGTCCGCCTATCTCCGCGCGCGGGCCGCCGACGCCGACGGGCAGGGCGAGGTCGCCGCGCATGACTATGCCGCCGCGCTCGCCGCCGCGCCAAACAACGTTCTGGTCGCGATCCGCGCTTACCGCGAGGGGTTGTTGGTGGGCGACCTCCGGCTCGCCGATCGCGCAGCGGCCGTGCTGGCGCGCGCGGGTGTGTCGCCGGGCGACGCGGCGCTCCAGCCCCTCGGGGACGCGGCGCGCGCGAACGACCCCGCCGCTGCCCGCGCCGCGCTGGCCGAGCTGGCGCGCGGTCCGCTCGCGCCGATCACCCCCGCGCTCGCCGCCTTCATCGCCCAGGCCGAAGGACGCGACCCGTTCCTCGCGCTCGATGCAGCCGGCACCGACCCCGTCGCGCGCCGCGTCTCCGCCGAGGCGCGCGCGCTGCTGCTGATCGAGCAGGGGCGGACGGCGGAGGGCATCGCTGCGATCCGGGTGCTGACTGGTATGCCCGGCGACGCGGCCGACCTGCGCTTCGACGCGGCCGAGGCGCTGGCAACGCAAGGGCAGGCCGACGCGGCGCGCGCGTTGCTGACAGGTGACGACCCGGTGCTCGCCCGCCTCCGTGACCAGCTCGGGCGCGGCATCCGCCCCTCGCTTGGGCACGACGTCTCGCGCCTGCTGACCCGGCTCGGCGTCTCGATCGCGGGCGGGGAGCCGTCGCCGCTGGTGATCGCGCTCGCCCGCGCCGCGCTCCGGGCGGAGCCGAGCAACGATCGCGCACGCCTGCTGCTCGCGGACGAGCTGACGCGACGGGGGGCGTACGCCCGAGCGCTGGCGCTGCTCGAAGCGGTTGACCCGCATGGTGCGTATGCGGGCGTGGCGCGGACCTCGCGCGTGTCGGTGCTCGCGGCAATGGGTGACGCCGCCGCAGCGCTCGCCGCCGCGCGCGCGCTGGCCGAGCCGCGTGACGCATCCCCGTACGACATCGGCCGCTATGGCGAGCAACTGCTCGCCGTCGGGCGCGCGGACGAGGCGGCGGCGCAGTATCGCCGGGTCGTGGACGCCTCTGCCGGAGCGTACGACGTCTGGCTCCAGTACGGCGGCGCGCTCGATCAGGCGCATCGCTGGCCCGAGGCGCGCGCGGCGCTGGAGCGGGCGGTGGCGCTTGGGCCGGACGAGCCGCTGGCGCTCAACTATCTCGGCTATGCGCGCATCGAGCACCGCGAGGCGATCGCCGCGTCGGAGGCGATGCTGGCGCGTGCGTCGAAACTGAAACCGGACGACGCGTCGATCACCGATTCGCTCGCCTGGGCCTATGTCCAGCATGGCGAGGTGGCGCGCGCGCTGCCGCTGCTCGAACAGGCGGCCGAGGGCGAGCCGGGCAATGCGACAATTGGCGAGCATCTCGGCGACGCGTACTGGGCGGCGGGTCGCCGGTTCGAGGCACGCTATGCCTGGCGCGCGGCGTCGTTGGTGGCGGACGCGGGCGACGCCGCGCGCCTCCTCGCCAAGATCGCGCGCGGGCCGGGGGGGCGCTGATGCTCGACGACGACGTCATCGTCGAGCGCGCGCCCGCCAAGCTCAACCTCGCGCTCCACGTCCGCCGTCGCCGTGCGGACGGGTACCACGATCTCGAAACGCTGTTCGCCTTTGCGAAAGATGGGGATAGCGTGACGGTCGCGCGGGCGGAGGCGGACAGCTTCGCGATCACCGGCCCGTTCGCGGCCGCGCTGGACAGCCCTCACCCTCGCCCGCCTGCGGCGGTCTCTCCCTCTCCCGCAAGCGGGAGAGGGAAGGGGCCCGCTCGCGAAGCGAGTGGGAGGGGTGAGGGTCTCGCCGGCGAGGGCGACAATCTGGTGACGCGCGCCGCCCGTGCCTTCACCGATGCCTTCGGGGTGAGCGACCAGCACGCCATCACCCTCGACAAGCAGTTGCCGGTCGCGTCCGGCATCGGCGGTGGCTCGGCGGATGCCGCCGCCACGTTGCGAGCCCTCGCCCGGTTGCATGACGTCGCCCCGAGCGCGCCCGAGCTGACCGCCATCGCCGCGAGTCTGGGCGCGGATGTGCCCGCCTGCCTGGTCGGGCGGACCGCGTTCGGCACCGGGCGTGGGGACGCGCTGGTCCCGCTCGAGCCGCTGGGAGGTGTCCCCGCTCTGCTCGTGAACCCGGGCGTGGCGGTGTCCACGGCGGCGGTGTTCGCGCGATGGGACGGAGTCGATCGCGGCGGGATCGGTGAGGGAGCCGTGCTCGACCGCGCGCGCGAAGGGCGCAACGACCTGCAATCGCCCGCGCTCGCGATCGCGCCGGTCATCGGCGAGGTGCTGGCCCGCCTGGAAGCAATGCCCGGCGCGACGCTGGTCCGCATGTCCGGCTCCGGCGCGACCTGCTTCGCGCTGTTCGATACCGCCGTCGAACGCGCCGACGCTGCCCGCGCGCTGGAGAAAGACCAACCCGGCTGGTGGTTGCTCGAGACGGCGCTCGCGTGATCCGGGTCGAGCGCGAAGGCGCGGTGGCGACCGTGTGGCTGGACCGACCAGAAGCGCGCAACGCTATCTCGATGGCGGGCTGGCGGGAGCTGACGCGCTGCCTCACTGAACTTGCTGCCAGCGACGTCCGCGTCGTCCTGCTCCGGTCCGCCGTGCCCGGCGTGTTCTCGGCGGGCGCGGACCTGGCCGAGCTCGCGCGCCTCGCTGACCATCCGGCCGAACGTACCCCGTTCCGTGAAGCGATGCGCGCCGCGATCGACGCGCTCGCCGCGCTGCCGATGCCGACAGTCGCCGCGGTCGAGGGCGGGTGCTTCGGCGCGGGCGTGGCGTTGGCGCTCGCCGCAGACCTGCGCGTAGCGGGCGAGGGCGCGCGCTTCGCGGTTCCGCCCGCCAGGCTCGGCATCGGCTACCCGGCCGAGGATGTCGCGCGGCTGGCGGCGCGGGTGGGCCAAGGACAGGCGGCGCGGTTGCTCTTCACCGCGTCGCCGATCGACGCCGGCGAGGCACTGCGGATCGGGCTGGTGCATCAGATCGCCGACCCGGGCGAGGTCGCGGCCACGATCGCGGCCAACGATGCGGAGGCGTTGCGACTGCTCAAGCGTATGCTCGCCACATCCAGTGACCCGGCCCATGCCGCCGCGTTCGACGCGAGCTTCGGCAGTGCCGCGTTCCTAACCGGCACGAGCCGCTACCGCGCCTGAATCCCGCGCGCATACAATTCTCGTCGTTCCACTCTTGTTCCGCCGGAACAGATCGCGTACACCGCTGTTGGATACGTTGAACGGTTCGCACGCTTGCTCTAGCACAGGGGTTCCTCATGGCCGCCAATTTGAAAGTGATCGACTCCGGCATGGCTACCGCGACCACGGACCGTCAGAAGGCGTTGGACGCCGCGCTCGCGCAGATCGACCGCGCGTTCGGCAAGGGCTCGGCGATGAAGCTGGGCGCCAAGGAGACAATGCAGGTGGAGGTGATCTCCACCGGCTCGCTCGGCCTCGACATTGCGCTGGGCGTCGGCGGGTTGCCGCGCGGGCGCGTGATCGAGATCTATGGCCCCGAATCGTCGGGCAAGACGACGCTCGCGCTCCACGTCATCGCCGAAGCGCAGAAGACGGGCGGCACCGCCGCGTTCGTTGACGCCGAGCACGCGCTCGACCCGGTCTATGCCAAGAAGCTGGGCGTCAACATCGACGAGCTGATTGTGTCGCAGCCCGATACCGGCGAGCAGGCGCTGGAGATCGTCGACACGCTGGTCCGCTCTAACGCGATCGACGTGCTGGTGGTCGACTCGGTCGCCGCGCTGGTGCCGCGCGCGGAGATCGAGGGCGAGATGGGCGACAGCCATGTCGGGCTGCAGGCGCGGCTGATGTCGCAGTCGCTCCGCAAGCTGACCGGCTCGATCAGCCGCTCGCGCTGCATGGTGATCTTCATCAACCAGCTCAGGATGAAGATCGGCGTGATGTACGGCAATCCGGAGACGACGACCGGCGGCAATGCGTTGAAGTTCTATGCCTCCGTTCGCCTCGACATCCGACGCACCGGCCAGATCAAGGACCGCGAGGAGATCGTCGGCAACGCGACCCGCGTCAAAGTGGTCAAGAACAAGGTCGCGCCGCCGTTCAAGCAGGTTGAGTTCGACATCATGTATGGCGAGG
>CAXSEO010000262.1:0-4715 GCA_964235525.1 uncultured Sphingomonas sp.
GCGAAGTCTGGGTTCGACACCATCGCCGCCGAACTGCTGAGGGCCGACCGAATGCCGTACAGCTTCACCCAGCGCAGTGCGGATGCCGACCGGGCCCGCGCCGATCTGGACGAAGCGATCGCCATCCTGGTCGCGCGGCCCGAAGTGGACGCGGCGCTGGCTGAAGCTACCCGGGCGATGCAGACGTATCTGTCGGACGACGCGTTCGAGCGGCAGGTGGCGCTGGTCAGGGAGCGGCAAGAGCTGGAACTCCGGCTTGCGAACCTGATGCAGGCGAACGAAGACGCGCGCGTGAGCGCTACCGAGGGCGATTGATGGCGAAGAACAATGGCGGCGGTGATGGCGACGAGGTCATGGAGGTCGGCGACCAGCCGTTGCTCGACCTAAATGACACGGGTATCAAGAAGTTCATCGCCCGCGCGAAGAAGCGCGGCTACGTCACCTATGACCAGCTGAACGAGGCGCTGCCCCAGGGCGAGATGTCGTCCGACCAGCTCGAGGACGTGATGGCCGCGCTGTCCGAGATGGGCATCAACGTCGTCGAGAACGAGGACGCGGGCGAGGACGGCGAGACCGAGCAGCGGGCGGACGACGAGGATGAAGCCGAGACCAGCGATGCGGAGCCCGACGTCGCCGCGCCCGTCGCCGAGGTCAAGAAAAAGGAGACGATGGACCGCACGGACGACCCCGTGCGGATGTACCTGCGCGAGATGGGCGCGGTGGAACTGCTCAGCCGCGAGGGCGAGATCGCGATCGCCAAGCGGATCGAGGCGGGCCGCGACACGATGATCCTCGGGCTGTGCGAGTCGCCGATCACGTTCAACGCGATCATCGACTGGTCGACCCAGCTCAACGCCGGCACGATGCAGCTGCGCGAGATCCTCGACCTCGACGCGATGCTCTCGAAGGGCCCATCGGCCGAACAGGTCGCCGCCGCCGAAGAGGACACGGGCGAGATCAGCGAGACCAGCGCCGGTCCCAGCTTCAAGGCGGAGGCCGAGCCCGAGGAGGTCGCGGTCGTCGAAGAGGACGAGGAGGACCTGACCGAGCGTCGCGCCCCACGCCCGTCCGACGACGAGGACGAGGACAACACGCTGTCCCTCGCGCAGATGGAGGAACAGCTCAAACCGCAGGCGCTGGAGCGGTTCGCCAACATCACCGCGATCTATCGTGTGTTCGGCAAGATCCAGCAGCGCCGCCTTGTCGCGATGAGCGGCGGCGGTCCGCTGTCGCCGGCGGACGAGCGCAAATACCACAAGCTGCGCGAGGAGCTGACCGCCGAGGTGGAATCAGTCCAGTTCCACAACGCCAAGATCGAGTTCCTGGTCGACCAGCTCTACGCGTATAACCGCCGCCTGACCGCGCTGGGCGGGCAGATGCTGCGCCTCGCCGAGCGTCACAAGGTGCCGCGCAAGGACTTCCTCGACCGCTATGTCGGGCACGAGCTCGACGAGAACTGGATCGCGGGGCTCGGCAAGCTCGACAAGAAATGGACCGCGTTCGTCAGCAACGAGACGGCGGCGGTGGATCGTATCCGCGGCGAGATTGGCGAGATCGCGCAGCAGACGGGCATGGCGCTGGTCGAGTTTCGCCGCATCGTCAACATGGTGCAAAAGGCGGAGCGCGAGGCGCGCATCGCCAAGAAGGAGATGGTCGAGGCGAATCTGCGGCTCGTGATCTCGATCGCCAAGAAGTACACCAACCGCGGGCTGCAGTTCCTCGACCTGATCCAGGAGGGAAACATCGGCCTGATGAAGGCAGTGGATAAGTTCGAGTACCGCCGCGGTTACAAGTTCTCGACCTACGCAACCTGGTGGATACGCCAGGCGATCACCCGTTCTATCGCGGACCAGGCGCGGACGATCCGCATCCCGGTCCACATGATCGAGACGATCAACAAGCTGGTGCGGACCAGCCGCCAGTTCCTCCACGAGCAGGGCCGCGAGCCGACGCCGGAGGAGATGGCCGAGCGGCTGTCGATGCCGCTCGAGAAGGTCCGCAAGGTGATGAAGATCGCCAAAGAGCCGATCAGCCTCGAGACGCCGATTGGCGACGAGGAGGACTCGCACCTCGGCGACTTCATCGAGGACAAGAACGCGGTGATCCCGGTCGATGCCGCGATCCAGGCGAACCTGAAGGAGACGGTGACGCGGGTGCTCGCCTCGCTCACCCCGCGCGAGGAGCGGGTGCTGCGGATGCGGTTCGGGATCGGCATGAACACCGACCATACGCTGGAGGAGGTCGGCCAGCAGTTCAGCGTGACCCGCGAACGCATCCGGCAGATCGAGGCCAAGGCGCTCCGGAAGCTCAAGCACCCGAGCCGCTCGCGCAAAATGCGGAGCTTTCTCGACCAGTAATCTGGTGGGCTGGACCGAGGGGCGTGACGCTCACAGGTTGTTTACGTCCCCGGGTCTATGGCGGTTGTCCCGACGCGTCTCTGGCGGTGCGTCTCCGACACAAGGACCCGCGACTTGGGCACGACCCCCTCCCCTGCGCCGCCAGCGCACGCTGTGCCACTCGCGGCGCTGGTCGCGGCTGACGGTAGCGCAGGGGTGCTGTTCGCGCTGCGGCTTGCCGCACCTCGGGCAGTGACCCGCGATCTCGCCGATGCGGTTCACAGCCTGTGCGCGCTCCACGGTCGGCATCCGGGCATGATCGATCATGCGCTCGCCCGCACCGCCAACCCGGCCGAGTGGCTGGTGGAGGCGGCGCACGCATTTGGCGGGGAGCGCGCGTATCTGGCGCGGCTGACCTCCGCCGCCGGGCCGCTGCCGTCCACCCCCGGCCAGGCCGAATCGGCGGCGGCGGTGGCGGGACAGCGACACGCGTTCGAGATGCTCGTCCGCTCGGACCGCGCGGGCTGCGCGATTGGCGCGGCGGCGGCGCTGGTGCTCGACTGGCGTGCGATCCGCGCCGTGCTCGACGCCGCCGCGCGCCGGTTCGGTGTCAACGAGGCGGCGTGCGCGCTTCCGGCGGCGTCCGTCGTCCTCGCCGACGAGCCCGACTCCACCGCCGTCGAGCGCGCGCGGGCCTTCGCCGCCCAGCAGGTGCTCGCGCAGCATCGCGGGCTGTGGCAGCTGCTCGAGTCCCGTGCGGTCGCGCGCGAGCATTTCTAGCGCTTGCATCGGGCGCGAGCGACGTTACCGCCACGCGCATGAAGCGCTTCCAAGGCACCGGCTCCTATGTCGCCACCGACGACCTCAAGGTCGCGGTCAACGCTGCCGTCACGCTCCGACGACCGCTGCTCGTCAAGGGCGAGCCGGGAACGGGGAAGACGGTGCTCGCGCAGGAGATCGCGCGGGCGATCGACGCCGAGCTGATTGAATGGAACGTCAAGTCCACGACCAAGGCGCAGCAGGGGTTGTACGAGTATGACGCGGTCGCGCGGCTGCGTGACGGGCAGCTCGGCGACGCGCGCGTCCACGACATCGGCAACTATATTCGCCGCGGCAAGCTGTGGGAGGCGTTCACGAGGCCCAAGCCGCCGGTGCTGCTGATCGACGAGATCGACAAGGCGGACATCGAGTTCCCCAACGACCTGCTCCAGGAACTCGACCGGATGGAGTTCCACGTCTACGAGACGGGCGAGACGGTGCGCGCCGCCGAGCGTCCGGTGGTGGTGATCACCTCGAACAACGAGAAGGAACTGCCCGACGCGTTCCTGCGCCGGTGTTTCTTCCACTACATCAAGTTTCCCGATCGTGAGACGATGCAGGCGATCGTCGACGTCCATTTCCCCGGTATCCAGAAGCTGCTCGTGTCGCGCGCGATGGACATCTTCTACGAGGTGCGCGACGTGCCCGGCCTGAAGAAGAAGCCATCTACGAGCGAGCTGCTCGACTGGCTCAAGCTGCTGCTCCATGAAGACATGCCGCTGGAGGTGCTGCAGAATCGTAACCCGGCCAAGGCGATCCCCCCGCTCCACGGCGCGCTGCTCAAGAACGAGCAGGACGTGATGCTGTTCGAGCGGCTGGCGTTCATGGCCCGGCGCCAGGGCGGGCGAGAGTAGCGGCGAGGGTAAGCTAGTGGCTGAAGAGTTCGAGGTCCGCGGTCATCACGAGACCGTGGTCGACCATGATGCCGAGCATGGCGAGCCGCTGTCGCAGCGGATCGCGTTATTCTCGGCCGTCCTCGCCACCGTAGGTGCGGTGGTGAGCCTGCTCGGCGGGCATACCGAGAACGACGCGCTGTATTCCAAGAACGAAGCGGTGCTGCTCAAGGCGCGCGCGTCGGACCTCTGGGCCTATTACCAGGCGGAGGAGCTGAAGCGCCACCTCGACGAGCGCTCGGCCGATGCCGCGACTCCGGCGATCCGCGCCGAGATCGCCCGCTATCGCGCGAAGAGCGGCGCGTTGCAGGCGCAGGCCGAGTCGCTCGACCGGCGCTCGACCGAGGCCGACGAGGAGTCGCATCAGGCGCTCCGTCCGCACATCAAGCTGTCGATCGCGATGACCTTTGTTCAGATCGCGATTGCGCTGGCGTCGATCACGGCGCTGACGCAGCGCCGCTGGCTGTTCGGGGTCGCTGGTCTGGCGGCGGTGGTGGGCTGCGCGCTGGCGCTGATCGCCTGGTTCTGAGCGCCCCTCTGAGCGCTTACGCCGCAGTCCGCTCGTCGGCGTCCAGCGGCCCCTCACGGTCGCCCACCCACTCGCGCCACAGCAGGATCAGCGCGGCCATGATCGCCGGGCCGAGGAACAACCCCAGCAGCCCCCAGG
>CAXSEO010000263.1:0-4712 GCA_964235525.1 uncultured Sphingomonas sp.
CGCGCGCGCTGATGGCGGTGCTCGGCGACAGCTACACGTTCGGCACCGGCGCGGCGGGTGTCGCGCGCGGCTGGGCGGGCGTCGCGGCGGCCGGGCTGGGCGTCGACCTGTGGACGGACGGCGTCGGCGGCACCGGCTGGCTCAGCGTGGGCGACAACGTGCCGACGACGCGCGTCGCCGGTGGCCTCGCGCGAGTCGCTCCCGATTACGTCGTGATCGCGCTGGGCTTCAACGATGCGGGTGGCGACCCGGGCGCGATGGTCACCAGCATGGCGGCGACCTTGGGCACAATCCGCGCGGCTTGCCCCGATGCGCGCGTCGTCGTTCTGGGTCCGTGGACGCCGATGGGGGACACGCCAGCCCTGGACGCGGTGGCGCAGGTCGTCGCCGCCACCGCGAGCGCCGCGGGGGTGGCGTTCGTGTCCATCCGCGATGTCGTCAACGCGACCAATGCCGCGCGCTTCACCGGTCCCGACGCGAAGCACCCGACCCCGGACGGGCATGAGTTCCTGGGTGCACGCCTCGCGCCGCTGATCGCGCGCGCGTTCGACGGAGCCTAGGTGACGATCACGGACCCCGGGCGCGTCAGCCGCCTGGGGCCCGCCTTTGCACGGGTTGCCTCGTCACTCAGCCGACGCGCGCGGCCGAGCGCGGCCGCGGTCAGCAGGAAATAGATCAGTAGCGACGATTCGATCGACAGATAGCTTCCCGACAGCGCGGTGGAGATCAGCAGGTAAAGCAGCCCCGCCGCCAGTTCGCGCTCGCGTCGCAGCAACAACGTGCTGACCGCGAACAGCGCCAAGATCACGAGCAACGGCCCGACCACGCCGAAATAGGTCAGGAACTCGTACAGGCCGTTGGTGATCTCCGGCTCGTTCGTCTCGGCGTCATAGCCGGTGGTGTGGGCCAGCGCCTCCGCGCTGCCGCTCGGAAGGCCGACCGGATAGTGCGCCAGCGCGAACCCGACCGTCTCGAGCGGGGCCAGCGTCCGCCGGTACGCCGAACTGTCCGTGCTGGCGCCCGGTGCGACGACCCGGGCGCTCAGCACCGGCGCGGCGACGGTCGCGATCAGCGCCGCGCCAACCAGCAACCCGAGCAGCTCACGCATCGACCGCCCGAGCAGGATCAGCCCTAGCGCCGCGCTCAGCACCACGAGTCCGACCGACAGGGTGAAGATCACGCCGAGCGCGAGCAGCGCGATGTTGCGCCAGATGCGGTTGGTCATCAGCACGTCGATGAAACACAAGGTGCCGATCACGCGCGCGCACATCGACGGCTCGTAATAGAAGCCGATCGCGCGCGCGTTCTCCATGTCCGCGAGGTTAAGGTACGAGTCGAACAGGTCAAACCGCAGCAGTGGCTGCACCAGCTCATACGCCCAATAGGTCCCGAACACGCGCGCGCCGATCGACTGCGCCGCCGCGACCGCCACGACCACGACATTGATCCAGAAGGCGTGGCGGACCAGCAGCGGACGCCGCGTGGCGAACCCCACCACGATCAGCGCGACCGATACCGCCCAGAGCGCATAGGATTGCAGGAACCGGGTGATCTCCGGCGTAAGCTCCGCGTCGACGAGCCAGCAGCCGAGCACTATCAGCGCCGGCGCGACGAGCAGAAATATGGCGACCAGCGTCACCGTCGGCGGCAGCTTCAGCGCCCGCCCGGACCAGAGCAGCGCGACGATACAGAACAGGCCGCCGACCGTGACATGGTAGCGCCCGATGCTGGCGAGCACCGTGTAGAGCAGGATCACGGCGACACCCGGAACCCAGGCCAGCACGCGATCGGGCACGCTGGCGCCGACCGGCGCGCGGGCGGAGATCGCGACCGCGTTCACCTGCGCCGCTCCCGCAAGGTGGTGAGCAGCTTGAACGCGCCCGAGTTGATCGAGCGCCGCGCGAAGCTCAGCGCGCGTTTCCACGCCGGGAGGTGAAGGACCGACCGCTGGATGGCGAGCGCCTCGCGCGCGAGCCGCAGCTTGTGCTTGCCCGAGGTCGCACCGGCCTCGAAGCTGTTGACGCCGATAATCTCGGGGAAGCTCTGCATCCGGGCACCCGCCTGCGACATGCGGGTCAGCGTATCATAGTCGCCGCAAATCCTGTAGCGATCCCCAAAGCGGTGCTGGAGATGGAGCGTGCGGCGAAACAGGGTCGCCTGGTGCAGCCCGGGCTGGCCGTGCCAGATATAGCTGGGCGGCTTGACCGGGCGCTCGATCCGGCGGTCGCCGAAGTCCATCATCGACGCGAAGAAGGCGATATCCGGCTCGCCGCCGCGCGCAACCGCGTCCATCGCGGTCGCCAGTGACTCGGGGCCGAGCAGCTGGTCGCCCGCGTTGAGGAACAGGACGTACTCGCCGGTCGCCCGGTCGAGTCCCTTGTTCATCGCGTCGTAGATGCCGCGATCTGGCTCGCTCACGCCCGTCGCCTCGCCTGCCTCCAGCAGCTCGCGCGCGAGCGTCGCGGTGGTGTCGGTGGACGCGCCGTCGATCACGATCCACTCGCGCTCGGCGAACGCCTGTTCGGCGACGGAGGCGCGCGTCCGCTCCAGCCCCGCGCGATCGTTGCGGACGATCGTGATGATCGACACCCGAGGCGCGGTCATGCCCGCTTCTTCTCGCCCGCGTCGATCAGCCGCGCATAGCTGTCGCGATACGCCGATGCCATCGCGTCCCCTGACCACACCGCGCGTGCCCTGGCCGCGAGTTCGCGCTGGCTCAGTCCGCCATAGAGCGCCGCCTCCCCGCCCTCCCTGACGATCCGGAACGCCTCGTCGGGCGAGGTGGCGCAGCGCCCGCCGACCAGCCGCACCATCTCCTCGGCGGCGGGGGAGGGGTAGGCGACCACATAGCAGCCCGAGGTCAGCGCCTCGATGATCGTCAGCGGCGCGTTGTCCATCGTCGAGGTGAACAGGAGCGCGCGCGCCCGCCCGAAGATGCCCGCCAGCGCCTCGCGCCCGCGCACCTCGCCATGCTCGGTCACGTCGAGCGCGCCGAACGGACTGTTGCGCCCGACCAGCTCCACCTGCCGCCCGAACCGCTCGGCCATGCGCGCGACCAGCGCGCGGTCGATCTTGCCCGGCGCATCGAGGTCGGACGCGCAGAACACATAGCCCACGCGCTCCGCCGAGGCGGGCAGGCGGGCGAGCACCGCTTCATAGTCGCGGTCGAGCGCGTTGGGGATGAACCGCACGTCGAGATCGGGATACACCGCCTGGTGGTCGCGCTGGAGGTGCTGCGAGGGGCAGACGATCGTCAGCCGGTCGGCGATCGTCCGGAGCGCCGCCTGCCGCGCCGCGCGTACCGCGCGCGAGCGGTCGGGGAGCGAGGGCAGGTCCTGGAAGCGCATGGCCCCGCACTCGCCGCACGCGCGTCGCCACCCCGTGCAGTCGCGCACGAACCCGCACCGGCCGGTGACGAGCCACCAGTCGTGCGCGGTCATCACCACCGGCACTCCGACGCGACGGATGGTCGCGATCAGGTCGCCCCAGTGCAGATACCAGTGATGCGCCGCATGGACGTGGACGACATCGGCCCAGCCGAGTGCCTCGCGCAGCCGCGCGCGCCCGGCCGTCCGTACCTCGTGCCCGACCAGCCAGTGCGACGCATAGTTGGCGAGCACGGCCCGCCGCGTGCCGAGCATCGCGATCGTCGGGTCGTCGGCGACCAGCGGATCGGGTTTGATCCCCGAGCCGTAGCCGTACAGCAGCCGCACGTCCTCGCCCCGCGCGGCGAGGCGGCGGTGGAGATCGAGCCCCATCCGCCCCGCGCCGCCCTGCGTCGCGCGGATGTTGATACTCAGGATTTTCACGCGCGCGCCGCCAGCGCGGTCTCGAAGCCCTCGGCCTGATCCAGGACGGCGTCGGCAAAGGTGGCAGGCAGGCCCGCGCCCGTCGCGCTCTCCAGCCGCACCGAATGCTCGGCGGGGAACACCTGCAGTAGCCCGCCGGGGTGCCACAGTGAAGGCATCCGGCCCAGAAACGCCGCCCACAGGCTGAAGGTGGAGGTCGACGCGATCAGCGCCCGCGCGCGCGCCATCGCCAGCAGGTCGACGATCGCGTTCTCGCCTTCGCGCAGCTCGACGCCGGGCAGTGCAAGGATCGGCGCGAGCTGATCGGGCGTGCCGTCGCTGAAGATCGTAAAGCGTATGCCGGGCCCAAGCGCTGCGCGCACCGCCGCCATCCGGTCGGTGTACCAGGTGACGGGCAGACGCGTGTTCGCCTGCACGACCCCATCCGGCGCGGGGGCGAAGTCGCCGAGCCGGACATGCACCGCTACCTCAGGACGGGGCAGCGCCTTTACGCGCGCGACATGCCGGTCGGCGATCATCGCCAGCAGCCGCTCGGTCAGCATCGGCTGATGGTCGAAAAGCCCCGCGAAATAGTCGGGGGCGATCACGTGCGGGTCGGGAAGGTACAGCGTCCCGCTTGCGCCCGGGGTCAGCACGCTCGGGTCGACGAAGCGCACCGTGCGCCGGACGCGGGCGAACGCAAGCGCCTTGGCCGGCCCGCCGCGCGCCGCCCGGTCTCGCCGGAACACGCCGAGATACATGCGGGTGTCGCGCTCGCGGCGCAGCAGCGGGCCGATCTTGGGCGAGAACCAGGCCGGGGTCAGCAACGTCGCGCCCAGCCGCTCCGCCGCCACCGCCGCGCGCGCCCAGGACAGCAGCATGTTGGCCAGTCCCGGCCCGCCGACGCGAAAGAACCCGAAATCG
>CAXSEO010000264.1:0-4688 GCA_964235525.1 uncultured Sphingomonas sp.
ATCTCCATGGTGGAATAATACAGGTCCGCGAACACCGACGGCATGCCGAGCTTGATCGTGCGGAACCCGCCCATGTCGACGATGCGCTGGCGTGGCCGGGTCATGGGGGATGCTTGCGCGAGGAGGAGGGCGCGTCAAGGTTTGGGCTGAGAACGGCGGAAGCGGCGAATCGCGGGCTGATGCTCGTCGACTACCTTCCTGAACGACCGAGGGAACACTGCTGGTCCCTGTCGCTGGAGGTTCACCCGACGCTTGGCCGCCGCTGATGGCGCGAGCTGATTCAAAGCGCCAGGCGATCCTTCCTCATGGTCAACTTCACGATGATGCCCCCGCTCGACCAGTCGGAAGCGAACGAGCCTCCCAGCCGCGCCGTCATCCGGGTGATCAGGGTGCTGCCGAACCCCGCCTCCGCGGGCTTTTCCACGACAGGGCCACCGCGCTCGGTCCAGACCAGCGTCGCGTCATTCCCTTCGGCACTGCAGGTGACCTCCAGCGTGCCGGTGCCGACCGACAGCGCGCCGTACTTCACCGAATTGGTCGCCAGCTCGTGAAGGATCAGCGCGAGGTTGGTCGCGGCGGCTTCGCCGGCGGCCATTCTCGGGACCGACACGCGTATCCTGCCGCTGAAGGCGCCCATGTCGTCATAGGGTGCCAGCAGCACCGATATCAGGTCGCCGACCAGCGTCGCATTACCCTCCTTGCTGGTGCTGGAGCGGACGAGATCGTGGGCGCGGCCCAGCGCCGCCAGTCGCGCGGTCAGATCATGTGCCATCTCGGCGGCGCTGGTCGTCGCGCGGGAGGTGATCGAGGTCAGGCCCGATGCGATCGCCAGCAGGTTCTTGACCCGATGGCTCATCTCGCCGGCCAGCAGCTCGTGCGCTTCCTCGGCCTGCTTGCGGCCGGTGACGTCGAGGAAGATGCCGAACATGAGGTTCCCGACGATATCGGCGTCATCGCCCTGTCCGCGGGTCGAAATCCACCGGACCTCCTCACCGCAGAGAATGCGGAAATCGGTCTCGTACGGGCCGACCACCGCCCGGGTAGCCGAGAAGGCCGCGCGCACCCGGTCGCGATCGGCAGGGTGGATCTTGGTGGACAGGTCTTCGAAGGTGGTTTCATCGCCGGACTCCAAGTCCCACAAGGCGAAGCCACGCTCGTCCATCGTCAGCCGGCCGGTGTCGACGTTCCACGACCACAGCGCGACCCCGGCCGCATCGACGGCGCGGCGCAGATCGGTGATGCCCCATCGCGGGGGGTCAACGCGTTGTTCCGAGAGCATCGACAGTCCTCTTGGATGCCTATCCTTGGCTTCTTTGCCACCTGTTGCCGGGTTCAGGCTTAACTCAAGCGACTTTCTTCAGCTTCTTCCCCAGCACCTTGCAGGAGGAAATGGATCGGACGAACTTCGCCTAGGCTGCCCGTCGCGCATGGAACGGGTTTGAGAGGGCCTTGGCGCGACTGCGGGCCCGTTGGCGTGCGGATCACGGCCCCAAGCTGGAGCGGACACACGGTGGTGCCCAGGGGCGGAGTTGAACCACCGACACGACGATTTTCAGTCGTCTGCTCTACCACTGAGCTACCCGGGCGTGACCATCGCTGGCGAGCGTGGCCCTAGTCAGCGTCGGGGTGGTTGTCCAGCCCGTCCACCGCGTCGGGGTCGCCGGGGTGGGCGGGGATGCGATAGCCTTCACCCAGCCATTGCAGCAGGTCGCGGTCGCGGCACCCTTGGCTGCAGAACGGCGCATGTGCGGGGGTGGACGCTTGGCCGCAGATGGGGCAGGGAGTGCGCTTCATCGGGGAGTTCCGGCTTGGACGTGCCCGCCCCAGATGGGCAGCGCCGCATCGATCCGCCACGTCACTACGCCGCCGCGACGGCGCGCAAGCTCGGCATCGTCCTCCGCGCGTGCGGTCGTGATGACGGCGGGTGCAGCGGCGAGGGTGATCGCGCCTGGGATCGGCTCGCGTTCGGCGCGACGGTACAGCGCGAGCGCGGCGCCGCGCGGCCCGTCGGCGGCGAGCAGCTCCGGGAGCGAGGCGCGCAGGCGCGGGCGGACGATCTGCATGAAGCCCCAGCCGTTGACGGCGGTGCGCTCGAACGGCGGCGAGAGGGAGAGGTCGAACGCCTCCGCCGCGCGGGTGCGGCTCAGCCGGTCCCCGGTTGTCGGCAGGTCGATGCCGATCGACCCCGCGATCCCCAGCCGCCGGATCGCGCGCGCGGCTGCGCAAGCTCCGGCGACCGCGAGCGCGCCCGCGTCGAGGTCACCGTCGACGTCGATCACCGTCATCGCCTCGGTCCGTTCGATCAACAGCCGCCCGCCGGGGAAGTGGACCAGGCCGGTCAGCGCTTCCTCGATCAGTTCGCTCCACCCCGCCGCCTCCAGCGCGTCCGCGTCGACCGCGCGCAGCTCGCGGACGGGCGCGCCGACCAGCTGCTCGCGCAGGGTCGGGCCGGGCACGGGGGCGGGGTCGCCGGGGAGCGCCCGCGCCTTGGCGAGCTTGGGATAGCGGCCAGGGAGCGCCTCGCGGACGATCTCGACCGTCAACCGCGAACCCGGGCCGACGCCACGCGGGATGGGGTCGAGAAACGCCTCGTTGCCCTCGTCGAGTTCGACCCGCGCGGCGCGGCGCGCCACCAGCGCCTCGGCGAAGCGCGCGCGGTGGATCGCGCCGTGGCGTGGCGCGTCCGACGGGCGCTCGACACGCGCCTCGACAATCTCTCCGTCCTCGACCAGCGCGGCGCGGTTCTCGCCGACGCCCGCCTCGTACAGCCACTCAGTCAAGCGGGAGGCCCGACGCGACCAGCAGCGCGCGCGTCTCGAACAGTGGCAGGCCGACAACGCCCGAATGGCTGCCCTGCAGAAAGCGCACCCACGCCTCCGCGCGGCCCTGGATCGCGTAGCCGCCCGCCTTGCCCGCGCCTTCCCCGCCCGCGATGTAGGCGTCGATCTCGCGCGGGGACAGCGGCTTGAAGGCGAGCACCGTATCGGACAGGCGCAGCCGCAGGCGACCGTCGGGCGCGATCGCGGCGACCGCGCTGAAGCAATGGTGGCGGCGGCCCGACAGCAGTTCGAGCATCCGCCGATGGTCGGCGGCGTCGGCGGGCTTGCCGAGGATGCGACGGCCCGCCGCGACGACGGTGTCGCCCGCGAGCACGACCTCGTCGGTCGCTCTTGGGACGGCGCGCGCCTTCGCCTCGGCAAGGCGGAGCGCGTAGGCGCGGGGGAGTTCCGCCTTGAGCGGTGTCTCGTCCACGTCGGGCGCGGCGACACGGGTTGGCGTGACGCCCAGCCGGGCGAGCAGCTCCAGCCGGCGCGGCGAGGTGGAGGCGAGCACGAGGACGGTCATGGTGAGATCGTTCGCCCTAACCCGTCACCCCGGCCTCGTGCCGGGGTCCAACCCTCATCCCGTGTTTACGTGTGGGAAGAACGCGTTCCGCTCGTATCCGTCCACTCAACCCGTCAGCACGCGAAGACGGTTGGACCCCGGAACAGGTCCGGGGTGACGTGAATACGGCGCGACACCAAGCGCCTCACTTGAACCGGTAGGTGATCCGGCCCTTGGTAAGGTCGTACGGAGTGAGCTCTACCAGCACCTCGTCGCCCGTCAGCACGCGGATGCGGTTCTTGCGCATCTTGCCCGCGGTGTGGCCGAGGATCTCGTGGTCGTTCTCCAGCTGGACGCGGAACATCGCGTTGGGGAGCAATTCCACCACGCGGCCGCGCATCTCGAGCAGTTCTTCCTTGGGCAAACAATACCTCTGATCTGATGGACGCGCGCGCCATAGCCGAGCGCGCCGCGCAAGGGAAGCGCGGGCGGGGCGGCTGTCCCCGGGATATGGGAGCCGCCGGCTGGCGCGCAAGTCAGGCCGCGCGGCGCAGGCGGAAGCGGTCGCCCTCACGCGTCAGATGGCCGAGCCGGGCCAGCGCGGCCAGCGTCGCGGCGATGCGCTCCTCGCGTCGGCGACCGCCCGCGAAGCCGCCCGCAATGGCGGCGGCGGAGAGCGCGCCGCCACTGCGCAACGTGGCCAGCACCGCCGCCGTCTGGGCGATCGCGTCGCGGGGAAACGCCGGCTTGCGCGCGGGCCCGAAGGACAGCGCCACCTCGAGTTGCGTGTCGCTCGCCTCGCGGGCGGGGAGGGCGGTGACTCCCGCGCGGGCGAGCTGGTAGTCGGGCCGCAGCCAGCGCACGGTGCCGGCGCGCTCCTCCGCCCGCCGCTCCACGTTGAGCGCGACGAGGCGTGCGACGATCGCCTCGTCGGACAAGTCGACGGGCCAGCCATAGGCGTCCGCGACCGCGGCATCGAGGCGATCGTGGAGCTCGGCGATGAGATCGACGCGACCGCGCGCGCGGGCATCCTGCTCAACCGAGGTCAACGCTGCTCCGCCCCGCAGCTTGTCGCGGAGATTGTATAGGCCGGTCAGGGTCAGGTCGGGGTGGAGCGCGAGCACGTCCTTGCGTTGCGCGTCGAGCTCCTCGGCGAGCTCGCCGATCCGCGCTCGCTGCTCCGGGGAGGCTTGGGGAAAGGGGAAAGGGTCGAAGCACAGCGTCTTGGTGTAGCGGGGACGGTCCTCCAGCGTGCCGCCCTGCGCGCCTGCCCAGACGAGGTTGGCTCGGCTGCTCAGTACGCCGAGATGGAACGGGTCGCCGGATCCGACGCAGACCAGCATGTTGTCGGGGAGTATGCTCCC
>CAXSEO010000265.1:0-4687 GCA_964235525.1 uncultured Sphingomonas sp.
AACCGCCCCGTGGCCGTGGTCGTGTCGACGTCGCCGGTCAGCACCTTGAGGCCGACGCCCCGCTTCTGCAGGTCGCCGACCAGCCCGACGACATGCGGCAGCGAGCGGCCAATCCGATCCAGCTTCCAGATCACGAGCGCATCGCCGTCGCGCGCGATGTCCAGCGCGCGCGCCAGACCGGGGCGGTCGACCGCTCGGCCGGAGCACACGTCCTCGCAAATCCGATCGGGGGCGACACCGGCCGCGACTAGCGCATCGCGTTGCAGGCCGAGGTTCTGGTCGGCCGTCGACACCCGCATATTTCCAACCAGCATCGCGCCGCGCCTCTCCCGTTCCAGGAACGTAGGACAGGGCAGGTTTATGGGCCACAGGTTTCTGTATGGCTTTATGTGAGAAAAGGGCCGGGATCACGGTCCCGTTCCGACTGCGGCGCGGGTTCACATCAAACCGGGGTTTGTTGAAGCGGCTCCAGAAGTCGCGGTCGCTTGCTGAACGGGATGAGCGGTGCTTCTAATGGACGAATGACGATCAAGGCAATCATGGTCGATGTGGATGGCGTGCTTATCGTGCATCCAGACGAGCGAGGATGGAACGTGAACCTCGAGCGCGACATTGGCGTCCCAGCATCGAAGCTTCAGACTGACTTCTTTGAGCAGCACTGGAATGACGTGATCCACGGACGGGCGTCACTTCGTGAGCGTCTTTCACCGGTTTTGCAGATGATAGCGCCTCACGTAACCTGCGATCAGATGGTCGACTACTGGTTCCAAAACGATGCTCACGTGAACAATGCTCTGCTCGCCGAGTTGGCATCGGTTCGAGCAGGCGGGATTGAGGTTCACCTCGCCACGGTTCAGGAGCATGAGCGGGCTCGGTATCTATGGGAAGACCTTGATTTCCGTAGTAGGTTTGATGGCTTGCACTACGCGGCCGATCTCGGCTGCTCGAAACCTGCCGAAGATTTCTACAGGCGCATTGAAACCCGTACCGGCTTTCGGCCTCGGGACCTATTTCTGATCGACGACAAAATCGCGAACGTCGAAGGTGCTATCGTGAGCGGCTGGGCTGCCGCCCTCTGGACAGGAAGCGACACACTCCGGTCCCTCATTCTTCACCGGCTGTAGGGTTGACCGCCGCGCTCCGTCAGTCTGCCCGCGCGGAAGCCAAGCTCATGGCCCCGCGTTGCCACCGCAGGATCCTTGTGTAGGTCGTCTAATCGCATTCTGGTCAAGGCCGCTTTGAACCGGGGTGTCGTGCTGCGCCTGGATGTCGTCGCTGCCGGGGCAAGGTCGTCTTCGCGGTCGGGACTTGCCGCCGCATCATGGCTTTCGCGGAACGGATCTTCCTATGTCTTCTCCGCAATAAGCGCGAGCGCCACTGCACCTACACAAGCGGAATGATCCAGCCCACGTCCCGGCAGGGACATCGCGGCGCACCCGACGTGGGTGCAAACGGTCAGATCGTCATCGAGTGTGGGGTCGGGTCACCCTGCATCGCTGGCAAGGCGCTCGAAGCGCCGCCCGCTCCTAAGCATGCTGTGCATGATGACGGCGAGCTTCCTTGCTACCGCAACCGTCGCGCGCTTGAACCCGAGATTCTCGCGCAGGGCCATCCCTCCTGCGTCGGCCCGACCGGGACCACCCCTGTCGGCAACCAACATCATCTTGAGAGACGACCCCGCGACCGGCTAGCACCCGCGAAGCCCATTACAGCATCTACTCAGACCCCACCTTGGGTATGAGCCTGTCGACGACCGCGTCCAGCTTGTCGGCTGCGGCGGGCGTGACCGCGGCGAGCGGGCTGACGCGAAGCTCGCCGCTGCGCAGCTCCACGCCGTCGAGCGTGCCGCGCTTACATGCTGCCGCGAACCGGCGCAGCCGCCAGTCGAGCAGCTTGGCGCTGTCGTCTAGGTACCGGTCGACGTCGGTGTCGAACGGCAGGGTGGCCGCGATCTCGGCCGCGCGGTCACGCGGCAGCAGGTAGCTGTCGAACCGCTGGTGGTCGCGCGTGCACTCCACCCAGAGGTCGCGCGACTGGAGCCGCTCGCGCACGGTGGCGATCGTGGCGGTCTCGTAACGGCGGCGATCGATCGCGCCGCCCTCGGTGGTCGCCGCCTTCCACTTTCTGGAAAACGGCATGGGCGCGTCCGCCGGCACGTCGCGCCGGCCGCTTGCGTTCAGCTCGCGGACGGTCCTGATCGCGCCGAGCAAGCCATCGCGCGGACCGGCCGCCTTGAACCGGCACGCGTCGAGGACGGCGGGCGCGTAGCGCCTGAGCGTCATGTAGCGTCCGGTCGCGCGGATCAGCGGCTCGTCGCGGGTCATGTCGGCGATCGCAGTCGCCTCGCCCTCGGCATCCAGAAGCTTGGCCCAGCCTTACCGGCGGCACCTCGGGTATCGGCTTGGGCCTTGCACAAGCCTTTACCAAGAAGAGCGCGGCAGTCGCGGTCTGCGGCCGGTCGGAAGCAGCTCTAGGGCGGTTTTCTCGTACATGCCCGGCAGGTTTGGCGATCAGGGCGGACGTGACGGTCGGTACGGAAAGGGTCGCCATGCTGGACGCCGTGCGTGACCGGTTCGCTGGACGCCGTGCGTGACCGGTTCGGTCGCCTGGACGTCCTTGTCAATAACGCGGGCTCCTTTGTCGAACGAGACTTCACCGTTGGGCGCGACGCGACGTTAGACCTCGAGCAGGAAGTGGCTTTGAACCTGACAGCCCCCATCCAACTGACGGGCGAGGCGCTAAGTCGCTGGCCATCCATCGCGGCTATCGTGTTTATCACGTCGGGTTATGCGCTTGTTTCTCCCGCTCGCGCGCCGACTTACGGTGCAGTGAAGGCGGGATTGCACGGGTTAGCTGAGGCGTTGCGTCTGCAGCTTGCACCCAAAGGGACCCATGTGCTCGAAGTGCTCCCGCCAATGACGGATCCTCCAATGAACGCCAAGGTTTCGGGGAAGAAGCTGTCGACCGCCGAGGTCGCGGCAGTTACGCTCAAGGCGCTTGCGCGTCGACGGCCAATGGCCCTACCCGGCCAAACGAGAATCCTCCCGACACTTTTGCGCATAGCGCCGAGCGTGACAAAGCGCATCGTCGGCGCGACCTAACGATAGATCAGCCAGATACGAGCCTCGCACTTCAGCGTACTGGCTCGTTCGGGTCTTCAGGCGTATGTAGCGGTTTACATCGTCTCACGGCGGGTCACGGTTTGGCGGGATATTCAGCGAGAAATGCCAGACGTTCTGAGCGTCGACCGTTGACATGTTATTCATCGTTGCGGGCTATGCCTCAAGGACTGTTCGGACCTTTGGAGGCGGCTTCTGCTTAAGATCACTGAGCGTGAGGACTTGATCCGAGTGCAAGGCAGTGGGTTGTTCACCGCCTTGGAGGTCGCTTCGCACCTCGACGAGCTAGCGAAGATTGTGAGAGAACAACGGGCTGCCCGAAGGAAGGTGCGTGCGCTGATTGATCTGCGTGACGCGGGGACTCAAACGAATGCGATCGCGACGACAATCTCCGAAGCTACCCGCCGCATTTACCACGATCCATCTGATCGCGTAGCCATTATCGTTTCCTCTTCGCTCCTCAAAATGCAGCTCAAGAGGGTCCATTCAGAGCAGTCTTTCGGAATCTTTGTCTCCGAGCAGGCTGCCCGCCACTTTTTAGAGCGGGTCGAGGAAGCCTCCGCCAGGATCACGGCTTGAGAGTCGCTTTCGGCCTAGTTGCGTCAGCGTTCAGGCGGCCGAGCGATCCGACCACTCGGACGACCTCGTCGCGACGGTTTGAATCCGCTGAGTCGAGAACCCTCCCGTTAGGCCTGTCGACATCCCAGCCGCCGCGCTTCATTGCTCGAACGAGCGGATCGCCACGTTAGAGACCGTCGCAAGATTGGCTCCGCGTCATGCTGTTCCCAGCACATCCTCATCGCCCACGTGGGTGTGACACTGGTCAAAAGCGGAACGACACTGAGCCGCCGAACCAGCGCGGACGATCGAGCGTGTCGACTGCGGCCCCGGTCACCGAGGTGAAGTCGACGCGGGTGGCGATGATGGTCTCGTCCGTAAAGTTGTTGGCAAATGCCGCAAGCGTGACCTTGCGACCGGGAAGCTCGTAGCTGATCCGCGCGTCAAATCGGTGATACGCGGGTATTCGCTGGTCGGGGAAGTCAATCGCGCTGATTGAACGCTGGTCGACATAGACGGCGTTGAACTGCAGGGCGAGCTCATCATCGCCCTTGACGGCGAAGCCATAGCGAGCTTCGCCGTTGAACGACCATTTAGGAGCGTCAGGCATCTGGAACCTGCCAGTTCCTCCGCCGGGCAGCGGCACGTTCTTCTGGAGTGTGTCGAGGTAAGTACCAGCTCCTGTCACCGACAAGCCGCGCGCCGGCCGCACGGTCACCGAAAGCTCGGCACCCTTCACGCGAGCGTCGACGTTAAGAATACGAAGGCCGCCGTCCGTGCTGGCAGCGAACGACTGGTAGTTATGATAATCATAGTAAAACAGGGATCCATCTACGCTCAGCACCCGATCCGGCGTCGATGCCTTTGCTCCCACCTCGTAGTTCACAAGAGTCTCAGGTTTGAACTGCACGGCCGAAAATGGGTAAAACTCGGCACCACCCGAATTGAAGCCGCCGCTTTTGGTGCCCCTTGTCACGCCGCCGTAGATCATGATGGTGCTGGTCGGCTTG
>CAXSEO010000266.1:0-4675 GCA_964235525.1 uncultured Sphingomonas sp.
GTCGACCCCAAGAGCGTCGGGCTGACCGCCACCCCAGAACGCCTTGCGGACTCCAGCCTCGCCTCGCGCATCGAGTTCGATGGCGTCGAGATCGACGCGGACGCGGTGATCGGCGAGGTCGACGCGGGGCGCGACCCGCTCGGGCGGCTGCTCGCGGCCGGGCGCACGGGAGCTTCGGCGGAGCTGCTCGGGGTCGGCGCGGGCGCGGCGGACATGACGGTCGACTATCTTAAGCAGCGAAAGCAGTTCGGCACCACTATCGGCAGCTTCCAGGCGCTCCAGCACCGCGCCGCGCACCTTTACTCGGAGATGGAGGTCGCGCGCGCCGCCGTGCTCAAGGCGCAGCAGCTGCTCGACGCCGCCGACCCGCGTGCCGACGCGGCGGTCTCGGTCGCGAAAGCGATGACCGGCATGGCGACGACGCTCAGCGTCCAGGAAGGCATCCAGATGCACGGCGGCATCGGCATGACCGACGAGTACGACATCGGCTTCTACATGAAGCGCGCGCGGGTGCTGGCGGAGACGTTCGGCGACCATAACTTCCACGCCGACCGGCTGGCGCAGGCGGCGGGGTACTAGACGCCGATTAGTGCCGAGTTCCCCGGCGAAGGCCGGGGTCCAGTCACGCTGCCGTGAAAGAATGGTCCACTCCCGCCAACACCGACCATCCGAACTGGGCCCCGGCCTTCGCCGGGGAACCACCGTTTTCAGGACGTTTCATGAACCTCCACACGCGCCCCGACACCCCGCCCGCCGAGCTTGCCGCTGGCCTCGTCGCGCTGCTCGACGTCGAGCAGATCGACACCGACCTGTTCCGCGGAGCCCGCCAGCCCGGCGGCGAGGGGCGGGTGTTCGGCGGGCGAGTGATCGCGCAGGCGCTCCAGGCCGCGCAACGCTCGACCCCAGCGGACAATGGCGAGCCCAAGGCCGCGCACTCGCTCCACGCCTATTTCATGCGGCCCGGCGACGAGGCCCACCCGATCATCTACCGCGTGGTGCGCGACTTCGACGGCAAGAGCTTCGCGACCCGCCGCGTGATCGCCAGCCAGGGCGGGCAGCCGATCCTGACCATGACCGCGTCGCTGCAGGCGCCTGAACAGGGGTTGTTCCACCAGGACGCGATGCCCGATGTGCCCCCGCCCGAGGGCTTACGGTCAGAGCGCGAGCTGCGTCAGGCGAGTGCGGATCGTTTGCCTGAGCGGTTCCGCCGCCACCTGCTTCGCCCGCGACCGATCGAGATTCGCCCGACCCGGCCCAAGAGCTGGGATGCGCCGGTGCGCACCGCGCCGGAACAGACGAGCTGGTTCCGCATCTGCGCGCCGATCAGCGACGATCCCGCTCTCCACCGCGCGGTGCTCGCCTATGCGTCCGACACCGCGCTGCTCGGCACCGCGATGCTGCCGCATGGCGTCAACTGGATGACGCACCGGATGCAGAACGCCAGCCTCGACCACGCGCTGTGGCTACACGAGCCGTTCCGAGCTGACGAGTGGCTGCTCTACGCTTGCGACAGTCCCTGGGCCGGTCACGCGCGCGGGTTCAATCGTGGTCGTATCTTCACGCAGGACGGGCGGCTGGTAGCCAGCGTCGCGCAGGAGGGGCTGATGCGGCTGCGCGACTAGCGGACGGCGCGCGTCGGACTTGTCCTTGTTGAGCCATGCCCAGCCGCCCGCGACCGCGCCGGCGGCGGCGAGCACCTTGGCCGCGTCCTTGACGCCGCCGCCCGCGTTCTGCGCGCGCAGCCTGTCCGCAAGCTTGGTGTAGCGCTTGTCGACACGACCGAACTCGTCGAGCGTCTTGTCGAGCAGCTTCGCCGCCTTCCGCTCCCCAAGTGCAAGCGCGTAGCCGCGCAGCGTGCCGTAGTTGGCGAGGTAGAAGTGCGCCGCGAGCTGGCCGCTGCGGATCAACTCCTGATCGAGTTCGGGCGAGCGCGGCAGCTCGCGGATTGCAAGGTTGTTGTCCTCGCACAGCCCCGCCATCGCGTGGTCATGCTCGCCCGCAACCGGCAGCTTGAGCAGGTTAAACGCCCGTTCCACTCGCTCGGTCTGCACCTTGTTCTGCTTGATCCCGGCCTCAAGCGCGCGCCGGAGCGCGGGGGCAGTGGCGGCTGCGAGGTTGACCGTCATCTGTTGCGCGCCTTGCCCGTGCGCGGCGTAGAGGCGGCGCAGGCCGCGCCGGAGAAGATCGTCAAGTGAGGTCATGGCGGTGGTGTCCCGTGGAGATGTCCCCCGCATAACACATGTCGCGCGCGGTTGATCCTTATACGGCGGTGCGGCCATATTCCTGGCGCGTGACGGGATGACTCGACGACAGCCCGCCGTCGACCGCCAGCGCCTGGCCGTTGACATAGCTCGCGTCGTCGGAGGCAAGGAACAGCGCCACGCGCGCCAACTCTTCGGGCTGTGCGCCGCGCCGCAGCGGGTTGAGCCGCCCAATGCGGTCGGTCTTGCCCGCGTCGCGCGCGTAATCGAACGTCGGCTTGGTCATCCCCGTCTCGGTCAGCCCGGGGCAGAGCGCATTGACGCGCACGTTGCTCCCCGACAGCTGCTGCGCGGCGGTCATCGCGAGATTGATCACCCCAGCCTTGGACGCGGAATAGGCGGGCGATCCCGCGCCCGAGCGGATTCCCGCGACGCTCGCGGTCAGCACGATCGCGCCGCCGCCGCGCTCGGCGATGCGCGGGGCGGCGTGCTTGACCGCGAGGAACGGCCCGATCAGGTTGACGCGCAACACCTCGGTGAAGAGCGCCACGTCCGTGTCGAAGATGTTGGCCAGTCCGCCCGAGATGCCCGCATTGGCGAACATCACGTCAAGGCCGCCGAACCTGTCGCACGCGAGCGCGACGGCGCGGATCACGTCTTCTTCTGCCCCCGCATCGATGCGAATCGCCTCGACGACACCGCCCGCCTCCGTCACGAGGTGAGCCGTCTCGTCCGCCCCTTCCGTCCGGTCCGCCACGACCACATTCCCGCCCTCAGCGGCGAACAGCCGTGCCGCCGCGCGCCCAATCCCGGAGCCCGCGCCGGTGACGATGATCGACTTGCCTTCGAAGCGCATCCTGGTCTCCATCAGATCGTCACCCCGCCGTCGATCACCAGCGCCTGCCCGGTCATGAACCGGCTCGCGTCGGCGGCAAGGAACACTACCGCGCCCGCGATCTCGTCGGGTTCACCGATGCGGCGCAAAGGCACCTGCTGGTTTGCCGCCCTGATCCGCTCCGGGTCTTCCCATAACGCGCGAGCGAAGTCAGTGCGGATCAGCCCGGGGGCGATGCAGTTCACCCGCACCCCGTCCGGCCCGTATTCCACGGCATAGTTCCTCGCGAGCTGGAAGTCTGCCGCCTTGGACACATTATACGCACCGATCACCGGCGATCCGCGCAGTCCGCCGATCGAGGAAACGATGATGATCGAACCCTCCCTCCGGTCGCGCATTTCGGGCGCGACCATCCCGATCAGCCAGTGGTTGGACAGGACATTGTTGTCGAGCACCTTGCGAAACTGCTCGTCGCTGATCCCGGCGAGCGGACCATAATAGGGGTTGCTCGCCGCATTGCAGACCAGCACGTCGACCCGTCCCCACTTGGCCCGTGTCGCGTCGACCAGCGCCCGCAACGCCGGCTTGTCCGAGATGCTCGCCGCGATCGCGACCGCGCGCTCCTCGCCAAGCGCCGCGTTGATCTCGGCGGCGACCGCGTCGCAGGCGTCCTGCTTGCGCGACGAGATGACGACCCGCGCGCCGTGCTCCGCCAACGCGATGGCGGACGCCCGCCCGATCCCGCGCGAGGAGCCGGTGACGATCGCAACTTTATCGGTCAGGTCAAATAGCTTCATTGTGTGAAGGCCACTAAAGGTCCGTGCTCGACTTTAGCGTGAAGTAGATTTGGAACGCGAATAGACTAAACACGCCGGACAGCGACAGCAGACCGATAGCGGCCGACAGCCTTCGCCGCTCAGCCAAGTCCCTGAAAATATTAAGTGCAAGGTAGCCCGCGTTGATGAGCAACGCCGTGATGAGGGCGAACGTGACGAACTTCATGCCCCCGCCTTCACCGCGAACTCCCAGCTCGCCGCTGCCAGCCGGTACACGCCCGCCGCGCTCTTCTCCGCCTGCGCGCTCGAGGCGGTGCCCTCGACGATGCGCTTCTTGATGCCCTGGACGATGCCGGTCAGCCGGAACAGGCAATAGCTGAAATACCAGTTCAGGTCGGGCACCCCGTCGCGCCCGGTCGCGGCGCAGTAGCGATCGACCATCGCCTCCATCGTCGGGATGCCGGTCGCCGCGCCGGTCTGACCCATCACCCCCGACCGCCCCTCGGGCTGCGTCACCCAGCTCATCAGAAAGTACGCCAGATCCGCGAGCGGATCGCCGAGCGTTGACAGCTCCCAGTCGAGCACCGCGATCACCTGCGGCTCGACGGGAGCGAAGATCATGTTGTCGATGCGGTAATCGCCGTGGACGATCGACGTGCGTGTCTGCGGCGGGATCGTGCGCGGGAGATACTCGATCAGCCGCTCTACATCGGGCATATGCTCGGTCTCGCTGGCGCGGTACTGCTTGGTCCAGCGCGCGACCTGGCGCTCGAAATAGTTGCCGGGCTTGCCGAACTCGCCCAGCCCAGCCGCCGCATAATCGGTGTTGTGGAGCGCCGCGAGCGTGTCGCACATCGCGTTGT
>CAXSEO010000267.1:0-4670 GCA_964235525.1 uncultured Sphingomonas sp.
GTCGCAGGAAGGCGTTCATCGCTCCCATCACATACGGATGCGCGTTGAACGTCCCGCGCGCGAAGTTGATGTCGACCGGCCGCTCGTCGCGCCACCGCTTCATCAGTGCCGCGCGGCCGGCCACCACGCCGATCGGCAGGCCGCCGCCCAGCGTCTTGCCATAGGTGATCATGTCGGGCCGGACCCCGAAATACTCGGCCGCGCCGCCGCGCGCGAGGCGGAAGCCGACGAACACCTCGTCGAAGATCAGCACGATCCCCGCCGCGCGGCAGGTCTCCGCGAGCCGGTGCAGCCACACGCGGTATGCCTGCTTGTCGACCGCCGCGCGGCGGCTGCTGTCGACCATCGCCGAGTCGCCCGGCGCGCCGACATTGGGGTGCATCGCCTGGAGCGGGTTGACGAGCACGCAGGCGATGTCCTCGCGCCGCGCCAGCACTTCCAGCGATCGCTCGGAACAGTCGGCGAGCGTCAGCGTGCGGTCGGACGGGGTCGGGTTGCCGATCCCGGGCTGCACCTCGCCCCACCAGCCGTGATACGCGCCCGCGAACCGCACGATCCGCTGCCGACCACTGTGGTAGCGGGCGAGCCGCACCGCCTGCATCACCGCCTCCGTCCCCGACATATGGAACGTCACTTGGTCGAGCCCGGTCAGCTCGGCGAGGCGGCGGGCATTGTCCGCGACCACCGGGTGATATGCGCCCAGCACCGGCCCCAGCTCGGCGGCGATCGCCGCGCCCTCCGCGATCGTCTGCTTGTAGAACTCGTAGCCGAACAGGTTGACGCCGTACGAGCCGGTCAGATCGAGCAGCCGGTTGCCGTCAAGGTCGATCACCTCCGGCCCTTCGGAGCGCTGGAGGAACGCGCCGGTGCCGAGCTCGCGCCGCACCCGCACGCCGAACTGGAACGGCACCCTGTACGCACCGGTGAACTGGAGGTCGGGCAGGTACGGCCGCGCCTCCGCCGTCAGCGCCAGCGTGCGCGCAAAACGATCGCGATACAGAGCGGACAGCCGTTCGAACCCCGCGCGGCGCTGCGCGGCGACGTCGGCGGGCGCATCGTCGGCGGCGAAGAAGCGCGCGTCGTCATAGTCGTAGAACGGGATCAGCCCCGCGACCCGTTTGGCGAGCCGCACATGTCCGGTCAGCGACGGATGCTTGGCCCGCGACAGCCGCGCGCGCGAGCGGACGAAGGCCGCTGCCGGAAGCGCGCCCAGCGCGGCAGCCCCGGACGCGGCGAGGAAAAAGGATTTACGCATGTCCCGCCTCACCGCGCGAAGGTGACACGGTGATGACATGGCGCGCGCAGCTGATGCGCTTCCTGCTGAACGAGGACGTCAACTTCCTGCTCACCAACCGCCTGCCGCGCCGGTTGGCGACGCGCGTCGTCGGCCGGCTCAGTCGGGTGGAAAACGCGGCGGTGCGCGTCCCCGCGATCGCGCTGTGGCGGTTCTTCTCGGGCGCGGACCTGTCCGACGCCGCCGACTGGCGCTTCACCAGCCTGCACCATGCCTTCACCCGCGCGCTCCGCCCCGGTGCGCGCGCGCCGGACCCGGACCCGCAGGCGCTCGCGAGTCCGTGCGACGCGATCCTCGGCGCGCACGGCGGACTCGAGGACGGCCGCGTCTATCAGGCGAAGGGCTTCCCGTACCGGCTCGGCGAGCTGGTCCCCGACCTGGCGCTGGTCGAGCGGGTGCGCGGCGGCTCGTTCGCGACGCTGCGGCTGACGGCGGGGATGTACCATCGTTTCCATGCCCCCGCCGACATGACGGTGCGGAGCGTGACCTACCTTTCGGGTGACTGCTGGAACGTCAATCCGATCGCGCTCAAGCGCGTCGAACGCCTGTTTTGCCGCAACGAGCGCGCGGTGATCGAAGCGGAGCTGGCGGACGGCACCCGGCTGCTGATCGTCGCGGTGGCGGCGATCCTGGTCGCGAGCATCCGCCTCACCTTTCTCGACACGGCCGCAGCGCTGCGGAGCGGCGGCCCGCGCCGCATCGCTTGCGCCGCCCGGCTTGGCAAAGGCGAGGAGATGGGCTGGTTTGAGCACGGCTCGACGCTGATCCTTTTCACGCCACCGGGCGTCGCGCTCTTCCCCGACCTGCGCGAAGGCGAGTCGATCCGCGCGGGCCAGGCGATCGCGCGTTTGCACGGCAAGGCCAGAGCCGTTCCCGAGGTCGCAGGCCTCCCGTCAAGCTGAGCAACGGTGCCATGACGGGGCAAGACCCGGCGCACTAACCTAGTTTAGCGGTTGAAGGTGCGCGCTTTTCGGGTAGGACTCGCGGCTGACACACGGGGGATCGAATGGCGCGGACGCGGCGAGGACGCGGGCGGGAAACGCTGGGGGTGATCGGCTCGCTGGTCGCGGGCATCGGCTCAGCCGCGGCGCAAACGTCATCGTTGCCGACGTCATCGTTGCCGACGCGTCAGGAAGTCACCCCGCCAGTGCCTGATAGCCAGGCTGAGTCGTCCGCCAGCGTCGACTCGCGCGCGGCGTTGGCGCAGTCGGCCTGCCCGTTCGAGAAATCGCCGCTGCGGCTGACGCTCAACACCGTCCGCTTCACCCGCCCCGACGGCGGCGCGCTGCCGCCCGAGATCGCCGGGCTGCTCGCGCCGCTGAGCGCGCCGACGGGCGAGCAGTCGATCCGGGTCGTGTGCGACCTGCGCGACCGCGCCAACGCCGCGCTCCAGCACGCGGGGTATGTCGCCTCCGTGCAGATCCCCGCGCAGGAGATCACAGGCGGCGAGCTAACGCTGCAGGTGATTACCGCCCACATCGTCGAGGTGCGCGTGCGCGGCGACGCGGGGCCGTACCAGAAGCTGCTGCGCGACCGGATCGAGCGGATCAAGGCGCTGAACCCGCTCAACGAGCGCGAAGCGGAACGACTGTTGCTGCTTGCGGGCGACACGCCGGGGTTGCAGGTGCAGCTCTCGCTGCGCCCGGCCGGGGCGGAGCAGGGGGCGGTGATCGGCGAGCTGACCGTCGCGTTCCGGCGCTACTCGGTGCTGGCCAACACGCAGAATTATAATTCCAAGTTCCTCGGGCGCGAAAGCGTCTATGCGCGCGGCGAGCTTTACGGGCTGACCGGCCTGTCCGACCTCACCTATGTGGGCGCGTCGGCGAGCTATGACTTCCACAAGCAGATCATCGCCCAGGCCGGTCATGTCGCGGGGCTCGACGCAAACGGGACCACGCTGGGCGCGCGGATCACCTACGCCTGGTCGCGGCCGGACCTCGGCGCGCTCGACTACCGCACCGACACGTTGATCGCCGGCGCCGACCTCCAGCGCCCGCTGCTCCGCTCGCTGAACAGGAACGTGCGCGCGCGCGCCGGGTTCGACTTCATCAACCAGCTGTCGACGGTGGGCGCGAGCGGCGCGACCGTGCCGCTCACCACCGACAAGCTGCGCGTATTCTTCCTCGGCATCGACGGCGATTACCGGCGCCCGCGGTTCAACGGTGGCACCGCCTTTTCGCTCAACGGCTCGCTCGAGCTGCGCAAGGGGACGGGGCTGTTCGGGGCGAGCAAGGTCGGGTTCGCGGACGGCGTACTCACCTCGCGGATCGACGGCGACGCGCGCGCGCTGGTGCTGCGCGGCTCGGTTGACGCGATGGTCGGGCTCGGCCGGGTGTTCAGCGTGGCGGGCGGGGTGCAAGGGCAGTGGGCGGACCGCGCGCTGCTCAATTACGAACAGCTGTCGATCGGCAATCTCACCGTCGGTCGCGGCTATGATCCGGGCGCGGCGAGCGGCGACCGCGTGGTGGGCGGGCATGGCGAGCTGCGCGCGGACGTGCCGGTCACGCACCTGTTCGGGACCCAGTTGTTCGGCTTCTACGACGCGGTGTTCGTCAACAACCTCGCTCAGAACCTGGTCGAGAACAATCGCACCTACCACAGCTTCGGCGGCGGCGCGCGATTCGCGCTGCCCGGGCGGCTGGTGCTAGAGGCGATGTACGCGCACCCGCAGGACAAGGTCTCGATCCTCGACAAAGTGCGTCCATCCGACCGCATATTGTTATCGTTGACCGCGCAATTCAGAGGACCCTCGCGATGAGGAACGCCGCCATGCAACTTCCCGCCCGCCGCCGCCTGCGTCTCGCGATGACGGTCAGCACCGCGCTGACGGGCGGGATGGCGATGGTCGGTGTCGCCCGGGCGCAGACCGTGACGCTGCCGAACCCGCTGCCAAGCGTACCGACCGTGACACCGCCGAACCCGGCCTCGGGACTGCCGAGCGTGACGCTGCCGAGCCCCGGGTCGGCCATAGCAACGGGGGCGCTCCCTCCGGTGATCAGGTCGGTCGCGAGCAACCTCCTTGTCGTCGGCGTGAACACGGCGAGCACGGTGATCAGCTGGAGCAACGGGTTCAACATCCCCGAAAAGCAGACGATCAATTTCCAGGACAACCGCCTGGTGCCCGGATCGCCCGCCGCGGTGCTCAACATCGACGCGAACGTCAGCGGCCTGTCGTCGCAATTGCTCGGCACACTCAAGTCCGACAAGAACATCGCGGTCTGGGTCTATAACCCGAACGGGATCGCAGTGGGTCCGAACGCGGTGCTGAACACCGGCTCGCTGGTGCTGACGACGCTGGCGCCGCCCGCCGACTTCACCACCGGCGGCGCGGTGCCGTCGACGAGGTTCCGGCTGACCGGTGGGGCGGGCGCGAAGG
>CAXSEO010000268.1:0-4663 GCA_964235525.1 uncultured Sphingomonas sp.
GCCCCCTACCGCCGCCGCGACCAGTGAGACGCCGGACGACACGCTCGACACCGCGACCGACCCGCCGCTCGACGCGAGCGCAGTTACGACCGTGAGCATTCAGTATGACAGCGGAAACGCTGGCGCGGTGTCCGCGACGGAGGCGCTGGTTCGCGGCATCCCGGGCGTCCGATCGGCGGTGACGGGCAGCCTCGCGCTCGGCGGCACCTCGGTGATGCGGGTCAGCTATGCGGGCGACCCGGAGGCGCTCAAGGCGCAGTTGCAGGCGCGCGGGCTGCAGGTGTTCGGATCGGGCGCGCTGCTCCGCATACGCCGCGCGCCGCAGCTGCTGCCACCCGATCTCGCGCCCGACAACGCGATCGCTGGATGAGCCTGGCCGAGCGCCCGGGCGAGATGGGCTTGCGGCAAGGGAGTCTGTGGGAGCTGGGGCTGGAGGGCGCATCCGCGCGCGCGCCCGCGCCGGTCGCGGTCGCGGCGGTGCAGATGGGGCTGCCGCTCGCCTGGCCCGCCGCGCCGAGCGACGACGAGTTCCTGCTGTCCGCCTCGAACGAGCAAGCGGCGGCGCTGCTCGACCGCTGGCGCGACTGGCCGGTGCGTACCGCGGTGCTGACCGGCCCGCGCAAATCGGGGCGCAGCCTGCTCGCGCGGATCTGGGCGGCGAAGAGCGGCGGCGCGCTGATCGACAGCGCGGAGGCACTGCCCGAGGTGGATCTGTTCCACGCCTGGAATGAGGCGCAAGCCGACGCGCGCCCGTTGCTGATGATCGCCGACGCCGCGCCGCCCGTCTGGCGGATCACTCTTCCCGACCTCCGCTCGCGCCTCGCCGCCAGCCCGGTCGCCACGATCAGCCCGCCCGACGACGTGCTGATGCGCGCGCTGTTCGAGCGCCAGTTCCTGCGCCGCGGCGTGGACGCGCGCGCGGAGGTGCTCGACTGGCTCGTTACCCGCGTCGAGCGCAGCCACCTGGAGCTGCTCCGCGCGATCGACGCGCTCGACCAAGCGTCACTTCGTACGCACCGGCGCTTGTCGATCCCGCTCGCGCGCGCCACGCTGCAACCTGCTACGCTGATCGCCGAGGACCGATGACCCGACCCGCCCACCTCGCCCGGCTCGACGCCGACGATGATCCATTCGCTGGCGAGGACGGCGAGGATCGCTATTTCAACCGCGAGCTGTCCTGGCTGGCGTTCAATCGCCGCGTACTGGAGGAGGCGTGCAACAGCGCGCATCCACTATTGGAACGGGTGCGGTTCCTGTCGATTTCTGGCTCCAACCTCGACGAGTTCTTCATGGTCCGCGTTGCCGGGCTGAAGGGGCAGCAGTCGCAGGATGTGGAGCGCCGCTCCGCCGACGGGCTAACCCCGGGGCAGCAGTTGTCGGCGATCACCGCCGAAACCCACCGGCTCATGGCGAGCCAGGAGAGGGTGTGGCGCGAGGTCGCCGCCGATCTCGCCACCGCCGGGCTGGAGGTGCTCGACGCGGACGCGCTCGGCGATGATCCCTGGCTGGAGACGCACTTTCGCGAGCAGATCTTTCCGATCCTGACCCCGCAGGCGCTCGACCCCGCGCACCCGTTTCCGTTCATTCCGAATGCCGGGTCGGCGGTGCTGTTCGACCTCGCGCGCCTGTCCGACGCGGAGCCGGTGCGCGAGCTGGTGGTGTTGCCGCCCACGCTGCGCCGGTTCGTGCGGCTGCCTGGCGAACCCGCGCGCTACGTCGCACTCGATACGGTGCTGAAGCGGTTCGCGCCGCTGCTGTTCCCCGGCTACACCGTGCGCGGCAGCGCGATGTTTCGGGTGCTGCGCGACAGCGACATCGAGATCGAGGAGGAGGCGGAGGATCTGGTCCGCTACTTCGCCAACGCGATCAAGCGCCGCCGCCGGGGCCGGGTGATCCGGCTGGAGCTGGAGGTCGGCGCGACCGACACGCTGGCGGCGACGCTACGCACCGATCTTGGCGCGCCGGAGACGCTGGTCACCGAGTCCGCAAGTTTCCTCGGCATGGCCGACCTCGCGCAGCTGGTCGAGGAGGAACGGCCGGACCTCAAATTCACGCCGTTCAGCCCGCGCTTCCCCGAGCGCATCCGCGAGTTCGGCGGCGATTGCTTCGCCGCGATCCGCGCCAAGGACATCGTCGTCCAGCACCCCTACGAGACGTTCGACGTCGTGCTCGCCTTTCTCAAACAGGCCGCGAACGACCCGGACGTGGTCGCGATCAAGCAGACGCTCTACCGCGCGGGCAAGCAGTCCGCGGTGATCAACGCGCTGATCGCCGCCGCCGAGGCGGGCAAGTCGGTGACGGCGGTCGTCGAGCTCAAGGCGCGGTTCGACGAGGAGCAAAACATGCACTGGGCCAGCGCGCTGGAGCGTGCGGGCGTGCAGGTCGTCTACGGCTTCATCGACTGGAAGACGCACGCCAAGGTCGCGATGGTGGTGCGGCGCGAGGAGGGGCAGTTCCGCACCTATTGCCACTTCGGCACCGGGAACTATCACCCGGTCACCGCGCGCATCTACACCGACCTGAGCTTCTTCACCGCCGACCCGCGCGTCGGGCGCGACGCGGCCAAGATGTTCAACTACGTCACCGGCTATGTCGAGCCGGTGGGGATGGAGCTGGTCTCGATCTCTCCGCGCGACCTGCGTCGCCGGCTTATGGGGCTGATCGACGCCGAGATCGCGTTCGCGCGCTCGGGCTGCCCGGCCTCGGTCTGGGCGAAGATGAACAGCCTGGTCGACCCGGCGGTGATCGACAAGCTGTACGAGGCGAGCGAGGCGGGGGTCGATATCGAGTTGATCATCCGCGGCATCTGCTGCCTGCGTCCCGGCGTTCCGGGCCTGTCGGAGCGGATCGGCGTCAAGTCGGTGATCGGCCGTTTTCTGGAGCACAGCCGCATCTGGGCGTTCGGCAACGGCAAGCCGCTGCCCAGCGACGCCGCGCGCGTGTTCATCTCGTCCGCGGACTGGATGCCGCGCAATTTCGACCGGCGGGTCGAATACATGCTCCCGATCGAGAACGAGACGGTGCACGACCAGATCCTCGATCAGATCATGGTCGCGAACCTGATCGACAACGAGCAGAGCTGGGTGTTGAGGCCGGACGGGACGTACAAGCGTTGCACGGCGGGTGAGCGACCGTTCAACCTCCACCGCTATTTCATGACCAACCCCTCGCTCAGCGGTCGCGGCGCGGCGCTGGAGGAGGGCGGCGAAGTGCCGACCTTGTCGCTGCGGCGGCCGGGGTAGAAATGTCCCACACGGCTCGACCCCGTTCCCCGGCGAAGGCCGGGGCCCAGTCACGATGGCAGTGGTGGGAGAACGTTGCGATTTTCCACAATCCGCAGCGTAGCTGGGCCCCAGCCTTCGCCGGGGAACGGCATAGCGTCCCCTATCAAATCCGATGAATACTCCAGTTTTAGTAAGCCGCGCGCTAGCCGAAGTCGACGCAGCACACCCGCGCACCGCAATCATCGACATCGGCTCCAACTCAATTCGGTTGGTGGTGTACCAGGGTCCCGCGCGCATTCCCGCCATCCTGTTCAACGAAAAGGTGCTGGCGGGGCTTGGCCGTGGACTCGCCGTCACCGGGGCGATCGAGCCCGAGGGAATGGCGCGCGCGCAGAACGCGCTTGCCCGTTTCGCGCGGCTGGCGGGCGAGATGGACGTGACCCGGCTCCGCACCGTCGCCACCGCCGCCGTCCGCGACGCCGCCAACGGCGCGGAGCTGGTCGCCTATGCCAAATCGGTCGGGCTCGACGTCGAGCTGCTCACCGGCGAGCAGGAGGCGTGCGCGGCGGGGTCGGGCGTAATCTCCGCCTTCCCCGACGCGGACGGCATCGTCGGCGATCTCGGCGGCGGCAGCCTCGAGTTGGTGCGGGTGCGGGACGGCGAGGCGGGCGAGCGCGTGTCGTTTCCACTCGGCGTCCTTCGCCTCGGCGCGCTGCGCGCCAAGGGCGAGGTCGCGTTCGAGAAGCAGGTCGCGCGCGCCATCGAGAAGGCGGGCTGGACAGGCAAGGGCAGGGGCTTGCCGCTCTACCTCGTCGGCGGCTCGTGGCGCGCGCTGGCGCGGCTGGAGATGGAGCAGACCGGCTATCCGCTGCCCATCATCCACGGCTATGCGATGGGCGCGGAGGCGATCGCACGGCTGCCTGCGGCGGTGGCGGCGGAGACCAAGGCCAGGCTCCGCGCGATCCCCGGCCTGTCGAGCGGGCGCATCCCGACGCTGATCGACGCCGCCGCGATCCTGTCGCTGCTGCTGCGCGAGCTGGGCAGCGCGGGAACGGTGGTGTCGTCCTACGGCCTGCGCGAAGGGCTGCTGTTCGAGGAACTCGACGCCGACACGCGCACGCAGGACCCGTTGCTCGTTGCCGCGCGTGACGAGGGTCGCCGCTCCGGCCGCTGGCCCGAGCATGGCGACCTGCTCGACCGCTGGCTCGCGCCGCTGTTCGACCGCGACGCCCCCGCCGCCGCGCGGCTGCGTCATGCCGCCTGCCAGCTCGCCGATGTCGGCTGGCGCGCCAACCCCGAGTTCCGCGCCGAGCGCGGGGTCGAGATCGCGCTGCACGGCAACTGGGTCGCGATCGAGGCAGCGGGGCGCGCGCAGGTCGCGCAGGCGCTCCACGCCAGCCTCGGCGGCGGCGCGACCCCGCCCGAGCCGATCCCACGCC
>CAXSEO010000269.1:0-4660 GCA_964235525.1 uncultured Sphingomonas sp.
GATACCGCCCGCGGTGGTCAGCGTGTTCAGCGGTGCCTCAACGTCATGCACGCCCTTACGCGCCGCATCACCGCTCGTCTGATCGACCCGGACAAGGAACGGCTTCGCCGCGTTCACGACGTAACGCATCGTCCCCTTGGCGATCCGCGTCATGGTGTTCTCGGCCAGCGGTCGGTTCGCGCGGATGCCGTAGCGAGCCTTGATCTCCTCCGAAGTGTCGAAGATGGACGGGCACGGAAGCGTCCAGTCAATGATCTCGGCCGCGGTGCGCCAGGGCTTCAGCAACCCGGCTTTGACGACATCCGACTTCGGGTCGCCATGCGTGGGCGCCGGCCAAATGATCGGCTCGCCGTCGCGGCGCATCACCATGTAAAGCCGCTTGCGGATCGTCGGCGCGCCAGCGTCGCAGGCCCGGCGCTCGCGCCATTCGACCTTGTAGCCGAGTCCTTCCCAGGCCCCGACGAACTGCTTGAAGATGGCACCCTTCTGCAGCGGGCACGGCGTGCCGTCGTCAAGCAGCGGCCCCCAATCGCCGAACTCCTCCACGTTCTCCAGGAACACGACGCGGGGGCGCTGCCACACCGGAAGGCGCTTCACCCACCCCACGACGGTCCAGGCCAGCCCGCGAATGTTCTTGTCCCGCGGCCTGCCGCCTTTCGCCTTTGAGTGGTGCTTGCAGTCGGGGCTCATCCACAGCATGCCGACCGGGCGTCCATTGCACATGGACCGCGCGTCCACGAAGACGACGTCCTCTTCGATATGCCGCGTGCCGGGGTGGTTCATGCGATGCATGGCGAGCGCCATGGCGTCGTGGTTCAGGGCGATGTCGGGGTCGCGACCGATCGCGGCGCGGATGCCCTCCGAAGCACCGCCGCCGCCCGCGAAACTGTCGATGACGAGCTCGGGGACGGCGATCACGTCGCCACCTCGGCTTCCCGGCGCGCCGTCGCGGCGATGGAGGGGGCGATCCACAGGACATCGCGCCCAGACAGAAGCGCATCGAGGCGAGCGCGGTCCTCGGGGTGAACAGTCTCGGCTCGTATCTCGTTATGCCATCTCACGCCGAGGGCACGCAGTCGCTGGACGATGCGGCGCCCGACGCGGAGAGGACAGGGCGCATCGACACAGTCGTGCAGGATCGCACCGCTACCCGGTTTGGGATGCCAAGGCTCCAAAGGGGTGCCGTCCTCCGTCCCGTCCACGCCGACGTAGACGTAAAGGGCGGAGCCGCAGCCGAGCATGGCTTCGAGGGCAAGGCGGGTGCGGGGGCTCAGGGCTCCGCCCATCACCCTAGCGGCCAGAGAGCCGAGGTCGCGCGTTGTGGAGGGGTGGGTCACACCATCACCCCGCCCGCAGACCAATGGTAGTTCACAGCGACGCCGAGCGTGGTCATGCGGAGCTGATCCGACTCGCGACGATAGGAAAACAGCGCCGGTCGCAGCCCGATCGTGAGGGCGAAACTGTAGGGGATGCATCGTCCGCTCGGGGTCTTCATGCCCCACTCGCCGCGCTGCCACACGACGCGGAACATGCGGAGCTTCCGCAGGGTCGAATCCCAGCGCATGATGCGACGGAATTTGAGGTGATGGATCTTCATGTCATCCTCCGATATGCGGTGATGCGCTCCAGACCGAGCGCCTGGGTGATGGCGCCACCCGGCTCGCGGCGGCGCTGAAGCACGTCGTTGACGTAGGCGCCCGATACGCCGGCCCGCTCGGCGAAAGCCTTCTGGCTACCGTGCGCCACACAGGCGAGATGCAGGGCGGCGACCGGATCGACCGGCTTGCCGTTCGTCACGATGGCGAGCAGGACGCGGCCGACGAGTGACAGGTCGCCGTCTTCGCCGCGCTTCGGGACGCCCATGTCGTCCAGCACCATGCGGACGCATTCGCCTTCCTCGGCCGCGTACTCCATGGGGCCGCCGCTCATGCCGCCACCTGCGGGGCAGGGGTGGTGATGGGTTCTTTGAGAAGCGTCGGCTTGGGCTCTTCGCCACTACGCTCACTGAGCAATTGATCGCCTGTCACGGCTTGCTGATGCAGGATTTCAATTAGATCGATTAGCTGCCAGCCGGTCATGCCGAGCTTGCGGTAGACGTGCGGTGCGCCGCCCTGTGCGGGGTAGTTTCGGACCTGCTTGCCAAGCACGACGTGGCCGCACTCGCCAGCGGCCATCCAATGCACGATGTCGAGGTGATAGATCCCCAGCGCTTTGGACGCCTCTTCAAGCGTGTAGATGGGCTTGTAAGAGACCGCGCCTCGCAGCAGTTCGTATCGGGCGCGCTCAGCGTCACGCTCGACTTGCGCCTCGTCTTCATCGACGACGGGCTCTAAGTTAGCTTCGTCGCTCTCATCCGCCCCGCCTGCCTCCAGCTTGAGCGCATACCGCATGAGGTTATGAAGAGGGTTTTCGGTTCGGATCGCCTCGCGCTCGGCGGCATGGGCTTCGTCTCGGGTCGCGAAGCGCGCAACCGTCATTGACGCGATCTCATCGGCCCACGATGACGCGGCCATGTGCTGGGACAGGCGCGTCAGGACGCTGAGCGATATACCGACGTAGAGCAGGCGACCGGCGGCGTCGAAATGGCGGTAGAGGGCGGTTTGCATCATCGGCACTGATCCCCAGGCCAGCCCAATCGGTTTGCCGATAGGCCGGATTACCTTTGAGTTTCAGTGGTGCGCTTTCACGCGGGTTGCCAACCTAAGTTCTTGATAGGCTTTGGTCCCAGCGGTCCCCCCGGGACCGCCACGGATCGAGGCGCGTGTGTCTGCCGCATGAGACCGACCGGGACAGGGCGCCGTCGGCGTCACATCCTGATCTGCAGCTTCACGTCTCCGGGCCGCCCCTCCGCGGCCCGTTCGAAGGCCGCCACGCTGTCGTCGAAGCGAAACGTCTCGGTGACGAGCGGCTTGAGATCGACCTTGCCGGACGCGATCATGGCCAGCGCCCGGTCGAAGACGTTGGCGTAGCGGAACACCGTCTCGATGCGGATCTCCTTGGCGGCGACCGAGGACACGTCGAGGCGCACGGGCTCGACCGGCATGCCGATCAGCACGAGGCAGCCGCCGGGCCGAAGCAGCGCCTCGATCCCCTCGTAGGCCTTGGGGGCGCCGCTGGCCTCGAACACCACGTCGGCGCCCCAGCCCTCGGTCGCGTCCGCGACGGCCTGCGCCAAGGCGGCCTCGCGCAGGTCGACGGTCGCGACCCCAGGATAGCGCCCCGCGATAGCGAGCTTCTCCGCCATGAAGTCGGACACGATCACGCGCGAGCAGCCGCCCGCCAGCGCGGCCAGCGCCGTCATGATGCCGATCGGCCCGGCACCCGTGACCACGGCGGTGTCGCCGGGCTGGATCTTGGCCTTCACGGCGGCCTGGAGCCCGACCGCGAAGGGCTCCACCATGGCGGCTTCGGCGAACGACACCGCATCCGGCAGCTTGAACGTGAAGGCGGCGGGATGGACGACCTCGGGCGTCAGCACGCCGTGCACCGGCGGCGTCGCCCAGAACACCACGCTCGGGTCGACGTTGTAGAGCCCGAGCCTCGACGCCCGCGAGGTCAGGTCGGGGACGCCCGGCTCCATGCAGACGCGATCGCCGACCTTCAGGCCCGTCACCGCCGCGCCGACCTCCGCCACCGTGCCGGCCGCCTCGTGGCCCAGCACCATCGGCGCCGCGACCACGAAGGAGCCGATGCGGCCATGGGTGTAATAGTGCACGTCGCTGCCGCAGACCCCCACGGTGTGGATGCGGATCCTGACGTCGGCGGGGCCGACCGTCAGCGGCAGGTCGATGTCGCGGAGCTTGAGTTCGTGCTGGCGTTCGAGGACGAGGGCGCGCATGGGATCCACTCCGGTCAATCGATGAGGAAGCCGCCGTCCACCGGCAGGGCGATGCCGTTCACCATGGCGGCGTCGTCGGACAGGAGGTACGCGATGGCACTCGCCACCTCGTCGGGCTGGACGAAGCGGCCCAAGGGGATCCGGGCCAGCATGGGGCCGGATTTCGCCGGGTCGCTCCAGGCCTTGTCGGCCATCGGCGTCAGGGTCACGACGGGATGGACGCCGTTCACCCGGATGCCCCGCCGCCCGAGTTCGTTGGCCATCACCCGGGTCAGGCCGTCGAGGGCGCCCTTCGAGGCGCAATAGGCGGCATGGTCGGCGAAGCCGATGAAGGACGAGAGGCTCGACACGTTGACGATGGCGCCCCGGGCACCGCGCGCCAGGACGCTGCGGGCATATTCCTGCGCCAGGATCATCGGCGCGCGGCAGTTGACCGCCATGATGGCGTCGAAGGTCTCGGCCGAGACGTCGAGGAATGCGTCGAGCTCGGTCGTGCCGGCGCAATTGACCAGGAGGTCGACCGGCATGGCGTCCCGCGCCGCCCGCCGGGTGGCCTCGGCATCGGCGAGATCGACCGCGATCGTCCGGCAGCCGATCTCCGTGCCGAGGCCGTCGAGGTCGGCCGAGGCCCGGCCGAGCGCCACCACGGTGGCGCCTCTCTGGTCGAGCAGCTTGGCGGTCGCGCGGCCGATGCCCTTGCCGGCCCCGGTCACCAGGATGGTGCGTCCATCGAAGCGCATTTCAACTTCCCCCTGTCTCAGGTCAGATCGCCCGGCCGGCCCCGTCGAAGAGGTAGGCCTGGGCGGGGTCGAAGCCGATCGA
>CAXSEO010000270.1:0-4612 GCA_964235525.1 uncultured Sphingomonas sp.
AGCGCCCGGCCGACGAACGCATAGCCGCGTTTTGCCCCCGAATTCCACGATCCGCCATACAGAAACACGATCACCGGCAACGCCTTCGCCCGGCCGCGCGGGGCATAGACATCGAGCCGCTGGCGCGGGTCGTCGCCGAAGCGGGCGTCGCGCGCGACCAGCCGGACGCCGCCGTCCTTGGGCACCACCGCATCGAACGCGCGCAGCGGCGAGCACGCCGTCGCCAGCAGCCCGAGCGCGCTGCCCAACCACCGTCCGCGCCCCAGCTTCACCATGCCTCCTCTGTGTGCCTTGAAACAAATCATTGCGATGGATCAGGTTTACGCCCAGACCAACATTCGCCACCGCCGCCCGCCAGTTGCTGCGGGTGCCGCCCGCCCGGGGCAATGACAGCTTTGTTCATGGTCGGTAAAGGATCAAATGCGCCCCCGAGCCGTTCGTGCATGGGGTCCACAAGGAGATGGCGGTGCACGGTTCAGGCTTTTCGTCCACGCTGCCCGGCACCGACGCCAATCCTCCGCTGATCTGCTTTTCCCACCTCCGATGGGATTTCGTCACCCAGCGACCGCAGCATCTGATGCGTCGGTTCGCCGCCGATCGCCGTGTCTTCTTCTGGGAAGAAGCGATTGAGACCGACTATCACCAGCCGTTTCTCGAACATTTCCCCTACGCCGCGGCCAACGTCGTCGCCTTGCGTCCGCGCATCCCGGCGGGCTGGTCGCGCGAGCGCGAAGAGCAGACGCTGCGCGAGATGCTCGACCAGTTCGTCGCGACCACCCGGCTGAGTGGTGACCCGCTGCTGTGGTTCTACACGCCGATGATGTGGCCCCTCGCGCGCCACCTGTCGGCCAGCGCGGTCGTTTATGATTGCATGGACGAGCTCTCCGCCTTTGCCGGGGCTGACCCCGAGCTGGTCGCGCGCGAGGCCGAGTTGCTGGTGCACGCCGATGTGGTGTTCACCGGCGGTTACAGTCTGTATGAGGCGAAGCGGGGACGCCACCCCAATGTCCACCCGTTCCCCTCGGCGGTTGACGTTTCCCACTTTACGACCGCGCGCGCGGGCCTGCCCGTGCCTGCCGATCAGGCTTCGATCCCCTCGCCTAGACTTGGCTTCTATGGCGTGATCGACGAGCGGTTCGACCTGGCGCTGCTCGACGCTGTCGCTGGCGCCCGGCCCGACTGGTCGTTTGCCATGATCGGCCCGGTGATGAAGCTCGACCTGGACGAGCTTCCGCGCCGCGCCAACATCCACTGGCTCGGCGGGCGCGACTACGCGGACCTGCCAGCGTATCTGTCGGGCTGGGACGTTGCGCTGATGCCGTTCGCGATCAACGAGGCGACCCGCTTCATCAGCCCGACCAAGACGCCCGAGTACCTCGCGGGCGGCTGCCCGGTGGTGTCGACGCCGATCACCGACGTGATCCGCCATTACGGACAGATCGCGGGCGTCCGCATCGCCGCCGATACGCCTGCGTTCATCGCCGCGTGCGAGGCCGCGCTCGCGATGCCGCGTGCGGGCGCATGGCGCGACGAGGCGGACAGGTTGCTCGCCAACCAGAGCTGGGACAGGACCTACACGGGCATGAAGACCGAGATCGCGCGCGCCGCCGAGGCCCGTCGCCGCCCGCTGGGCACCGTCGCCAACGACACGCCGCGCGCGCCCGCGCTGCGCTCGACACGACCGCATTACGACGCGCTGGTGGTCGGCGCGGGCTTCGCAGGATCGGTGCTGGCCGAGCGGCTGGCGGCCGGGTCGGGCAAGCGCGTGCTGGTGATCGATCGCCGCCGCCATATCGCGGGCAACGCCTTCGATCATCTCGACGCGGCGGGGGTGCTGATCCACCAATATGGCCCGCACATCTTCCACACCAACTCGGCGGAGGTGTTCGACTATCTGTCGCGCTTCACCAAATGGCGGCAGTATGAGCATCGCGTGCTCGCGGACGTGCGCGGCCAGCTGGTGCCGATGCCGATCAACCGCACCACGCTCAACCTGCTCTACGGCCTCGACCTCACCAGCGACGAACAGGCAGCGGCGTTCCTCGCCTCGCGCGCGGAGCCGGTCGCCGACATCCGCACGTCGGAGGACGTGGTCGTCTCGGCGGTCGGGCGCGAGCTCTACGAGACGTTCTTTCGCGGCTATACCCGCAAGCAATGGGGGCTCGACCCGTCCGAGCTCGACAAGGCGGTCACCGCGCGGGTGCCGACCCGGACCAGCACCGACGACCGGTATTTTACCGACACGTACCAGGCGATGCCCGCCGCGGGGTTCACGGCGATGTTCGAGAACATGCTCGACCATCCGAACATCACCATCCAGACCGGCGTCGATTCCGCCGACGTGATGGACGACGTGCGCGTCGACCACACCGTCTACACCGGCCCGATCGACGAATATTTCGGCCATCGCTTCGGCAAGCTGCCTTACCGTAGCCTCGAGTTCCGGCACGAAAGCCATGATGTCGAGCAGCTGCAGCCGGTGGCGGTGATCAACTATCCCGACGAGGCGGTTCCCTATACGCGGATCACCGAGTACAAGCATCTGACCGGACAGGTGACGCGCCGGACGAGCATCACCTACGAGTTTCCGCGCGCGGAAGGGGACCCTTATTACCCGATTCCACGTGACGAGAACCAGCGGCTGTTCAAACGCTACGAGGCCTTGGCGATCGCCGAAGCGAACACCAGCTTCGTCGGTCGATTGGCTACATATCGCTATTACAACATGGACCAGGTGGTCGGCCAGGCGCTCGCCACCTATCGCCGCCTCGCCCGCAGGCTGGAGTCCACCGGTGCGGAGGCGGTGCCCGCCTAGGTTGCATCGGAGCGGGTTTCGGTAAAGGAGGCGGGCGCGCAACAGCCGGAGCCGCTATGTCCTCGACCCTCGCCGAACTCGACCGCCGCCGCGCCGCCGCCCGGGCGGGCGGGGGTGCAAAGCGGGTCGCCGCGCAGCACGCCAAGGGCAAGCTGACCGCGCGCGAGCGGCTCGACGTGCTACTCGACGAGGGGTCGTTCGAGGAACTCGACATGTTCGTCGAGCACAATGCGACCGATTTCGGCATGGCGGAGCAGGTGATCCCGGGCGACGGGGTGGTCACCGGATCGGGCACGATCAACGGGCGGCTGGTGTTCGTGTTCAGCCAGGATTTCACCGTGTTCGGCGGCTCGCTGTCCGAGCGGCACGCGGGCAAGATCTGCAAGATCATGGACATGGCGATGCGCGTCGGCGCGCCCGTGATCGGGCTGAACGATTCGGGCGGCGCGCGCATCCAGGAGGGGGTGGCCTCGCTCGGCGGCTATGCCGAGGTGTTCCAGCGCAACGTGCTGGCGTCGGGCGTGGTGCCGCAGCTGTCCCTCATCATGGGCCCCTGCGCGGGCGGCGCGGTGTACAGCCCGGCGATGACCGACTTCATCTTCATGGTGAAGGACTCGTCGTACATGTTCGTGACCGGACCGGACGTGGTGAAGACCGTCACCAACGAGGTGGTGACGCAGGAACAGCTCGGCGGCGCGATCACGCACACCACCAAATCGTCGGTCGCCGACCTCGCGCTGGAGAACGACATCGAGGCGCTGCTGGCCGCGCGCGACTTTATCGACTTCCTGCCCGCCTCGAACCGGGCGGGGATGCCCGAGCGGCCCACCTCCGACCCGTGGGACAGGCAAGAGGACAGCCTCGACACGCTGATCCCCGCCAACGCCAACCAGCCGTACGACATGCATGAGCTGATCCGGAAGGTGGTCGACGAGGCGGACTTCTTTGAGGTGCAGCCTGCGCACGCGGGCAACATCATCACCGGCTTCGGACGGGTCGAGGGGCGCACGGTCGGCTTCGTCGCCAACCAGCCGACGGTGCTGGCGGGGGTGCTCGACATCAACTCGGCGAAGAAGGCGGCGCGGTTCGTGCGCTTCTGCGACGCGTTCGGCGTGCCCATCGTGACCTTCGTCGACGTGCCCGGCTTCCTCCCCGGAACCGCGCAGGAGCATCACGGCATCATCAAGCACGGCGCGAAGTTGCTGTTCGCCTATGCGGAGGCGACCGTGCCCAAGATCACCGTGATCACGCGGAAAGCCTATGGCGGTGCGTATGACGTGATGTCATCGAAGCATCTGCGTGGCGACCTCAACTACGCCTGGCCGACCGCGGAGATCGCGGTGATGGGCGCGAAGGGCGCGGTGGAGATCATCTTCCGCGGGAGAACGCCCGAGGAGATCGCGGAGCGCACGGCGGAGTATGAGGCGCGCTTCGCCAACCCGTTCGTGGCCGCGAGCAAGGGCTTTATCGACGAGGTGATCCAGCCGCACTCGACCCGGCGACGCGTCGCGCTGGGGTTGCGGAAGCTGCGCGGCAAGGCGCTGGAAAACCCGTGGAAGAAGCACGACAACATTCCACTCTGAGCCACCGTCCAACGCCAGCAGCGCCGCGTCGGCCGGGATGGCGCCAGTATCCATCACGAGAGCGGCCGAGGCAGACCGCCCGCAGTCTCCGCACGCTGCTGTCGCTCGACACGCTGGCGCATGTCCGCGACGCGGGCGTGAGCGTGTGCTGCGGCGGGATTGTCGGCATGGGCGAGACGCGCGCCGACCGGGTCGGGTTCGTCCACGCGCTCGC
>CAXSEO010000271.1:0-4608 GCA_964235525.1 uncultured Sphingomonas sp.
GCCACCGGGAGGAGACCCGCGTCGCGGTCGTCCAAGCCAACCGGATCGAGGAGTTTGATTTCGAGTCGGCCGAGCGCAAGCAGCTCAAAGGGAATATCTACCTCGCCAAGGTGACCCGGGTCGAACCGTCACTGCAGGCGGCGTTCGTCGACTATGGCGGCAACCGCCACGGCTTTCTCGCCTTTTCCGAAATCCATCCCGACTATTACCAAATCCCCAAGGAAGACCGCGAAGCGCTGATCCGCGAGGAGGCCGAGCACGCCGCCGAGGAAGAGCGACTGCGCGCCCGGCACGAGGGCGACGAGGACCATACCGACTATCACGGCGACGACGAGGACGACGCGGACCGCGACGAGGTCGAGGCGGTCGGCGACGCCATAGTCGATGATGAGGATGATGACGACGTCGGCGACGCCGACGAGATTGCCCCCGCCAGGGCCGGCGGCGCGGACGAGGGCGCGGTGGAGGCGTTGCGCCAGCGTCGCCAGTCGCTGCGCCGCCGCTACAAGATCCAGGACGTGATCCGCCGCCGCCAGGTGCTGCTGGTACAGGTCGTCAAGGAGGAGCGCGGCAACAAGGGCGCGGCGCTCACCAGCTATCTGTCGCTGGCGGGCCGCTATTGCGTGCTGATGCCCAACACTTCCCACGGCGGCGGGATCAGCCGCAAGATCAGCAACGCGGGCGATCGCAAGCGGCTGAAGTCGATCATGGCGGACTTGAAGTTACCGCCGTCGATGGGCTGCATCGTCCGCACCGCCGGGCTGCAACGCACCCGCGAGGAGATCAAGCGCGACTTCGACTATCTCGCGCGGCTGTGGGACGAGATCCGTGAGAAGACGCTGTCCTCTTCCGCCCCCGCTTTGGTCTATGGCGACAGCGACCTGATCAAGCGCGCGATCCGCGACATCTTCAACAAGGACATTGACGAGGTGATCGTCGAGGGCGAGGAGGGCTATCGCCAGGCCAAGGACTTCGTCCGCCTGCTGATGCCCGCCCAGGCGCGTCGCGTGAAACATTACAGCGACCCGATCCCGCTGTTCCAGCGCGCGCATGTCGAGGACCAGCTGGCGGCGATGTACCACCCGGTGGTGCAGCTGAAATCAGGCGGCTATCTCGTCATCAACCCGACCGAGGCGCTGGTGTCGATCGACATCAACTCGGGCCGCTCCACTCGCGAGCACAATATCGAGCAGACCGCGACCCAGACCAATCTGGAGGCGGCGGCGGAGATCGCGCGCCAGCTACGGCTGCGCGACATGGCCGGGCTGGTCGTGATCGACTTCATCGACATGGACAACGGCTCCAACGTCCGCAAGGTCGAGCGGGCGATGAAGGACGCGCTCAAGAACGACCGCGCGCGCATCCAGGTCGGGCGGATCAGCTCGTTCGGGCTGATGGAGATGAGCCGCCAGCGGCTGCGGACCGGAGTGCTCGAGGCGTCGACCCGTGGCTGCCCGCATTGCGAGGGCACCGGGCTGGTCCGTACCGGCGCGTCGGCGGGCCTCAGCGCGCTCAGGCTGATCGAGGACGAGGCGGCGCGCGGGCGCGGCTCGTGCCTGACGCTGCGCGCCTCGACGGAGGCGGCGGTGTACGTGCTCAACCGCAAGCGGGGCGACATCGCCGAGATCGAGGAACGCTACGGCGTCCAGATCGAGGTGCTGCCCGATGGCGGCGCGGAGGGCGCGCGCATGTCGGTCGAGGCGAGCGGCCCGCCACCCGCGCACCCGCCGCGCTTCGCCGCCCCGATCGAGGAGATCGAGGACGACCTGCCCGAGGAGATCGAGGCGGACGAGGTCGCGCTCGACGAGGGTGAGTCCGACGCGCGCGAGCGCGCGCCCCGCGCCGCCGCTGACGACAAGGAAGGCGGCGGTCGCCGTCGTCGCCGCCGCAACCGGCGCGGGCGTCGCCCCGAGGGTGACGCCGAGACCGGAGCCGAGCTCGATGCCGGGGAGACCGGGGCCGAGGTTGACGAGACGGATGTGGAGGAGGCCGGCGAGGCCGAACCGGAGTTCGCCGGGGCCGCGCCGCTCGCTGAGGCGGGCGAGGGCGACGCGCGCCGCCGCCGGGGACGAAGGGGCCGCCGCGGCGGTCGCCGCAACGGGCGCGAGAGCGAGGGCGCGATCGAGGCCGGTGCTGATGAGGCGGAGACGATCGTCGATCCGCAGCTGACCGCCGACGAGGCGGAGGAAGTGCTAACCCCCGACGCGCCGATCGGCGAGCCGCAGCTTCCCGCGGACGCGCAGCCGGACGAGGCGGTGCGGGTGGAGGACACGGACATGGCGGACACCGCGCCGCGCGGTCGTCGCCGTCCTCGCGCCCGGGCGACGGCGGACGAGACGCCGACGACGCCGCAAAGCGACGCGGAGGCTCCGCCCAAGGCGCGCCGCTCGCGCCGCAAGCCGGACGATGCGGATGCGACGCCCGAGGTGACGACGCCTCCGGCTGAGTCGGCCGAGGCGGAAGCTGCACCGCGCCGCCGCACGCGCAAGAAGGCGGATGTTCCCGTGGTCGACCTGCCCGACGGCGAGCCCGCGCTGCCGACGCTGACCGATGGCCCCGAAGGCGTCGCGCTGGTGTCGATCGTCGACGGCGCGGTCCCGGCCGAGGACGAAACCGTCGCCGCCGCCGAGCCGTCGGTCGCCGCCAACGATGATGGCGAGGCATCGTTGGTAACGGCGGGCGGCGACGCGGACGCGCCAGGCGCTGGCATGGAGTCAGCCGAGCCCGCCGCCCCGCCCCGCCGCGGCTGGTGGAACCGTACCTTCGGCGGGTGACCCGACGCCCCTCCCCGGTGCGAGCCGGAGAGGGGCCGTTGAGGCCAGATGAACCTGCCGGATTGCGCCTCGAATGGCCAATCTGCTGAATCGCTCATACAGCCATCCCGGCGACAGGGGGTGTAATGCCCCGCATCAACACCGTAGGCAGCAAAACATGCAGGACCAGCGCCGGTAGTTGGTTGGAGCTGGCTGCCCTATGACGAGAGTCGGCATCTGCATATTTTGCGTGATGTGTTCCACATTCTCGACACACGGATCAGGAAGTCGGCGTCATGCCGAGCGGCGTTTCATCATGGGTATGCTTCCCCACACAACTTCAGGCACGTCGCTGGCATGAGTCAAATGCTCTTGCGGATGGTGCTTCTGGTAGGCGTTGCATTGCCGGCGGTCGTCGACGCCTGTCGTTGCCGAGAGCCAGCGCTGGACGAGGCGTTTCGCCATGCCAATGCGGCAGTGCTCGGGCAGATCACGGTCGTGCGCGACATCGACCCGTCGCGCACGCGGCTCAATGTAGGCGTGGATCGATCCTGGAAACGAAAGCTCGGCGGACAGGTGCGCGTCGATACCGGTACGACGTGCGCCCTTCCAGCGCACATCGGCCAGCGATTCTTGCTGTTCCTGCGGCAGATAGCGGTGATGCCTTCTATACCGCCCGATGCATGCGCGATCAGCTTGATCCTTCGCCAGCTGCGCTGGCCGAGCTCGACCGCCGGGCCACCGCCTCGGCGCGACGCGCGAGAAAAGAAGGCGCTCTTCTCGGCGTTTACTTCGGCCGGCCGCTCCTCCGGCGAGGCTGTCCACCATCGCGTTTCTGTGCTTTACCGCCGGGGTGATCTCTCCAGCTTTCGACATGTCCGTCGACCGTCGACGACCGACCTACGCCGATCTGCCGACTGCGTGCGCGGCGTTGCGCGCTTGGACCGCATTCAAGCCTCGACCTCCTCAACTTCGTTGGACGTCTCTCCCGAAAGCCCCGCCCATGAAGCGCCTCATCACCGCCTTCCTCGCCGTCGGCCTCCTCACCGCGCAGCCCGCCGCCGCGCAGTCGATCCTGCGTGATGCGGAGACGGAGGCGATGTTCGCGGACATGACCACCCCGCTGATCAAGGCGGCGGGGTTGTCGCCGCGCGACGTCCACGTCTTCCTGATCCAGGATGACGAGATCAACGCCTTCACCGCGGGCGGCCAGACCATCTACGTCAACTCGGGGCTGCTCGCCGCCGCCGACAACGCCAACCAAGTGCAGGGCGTGATCGCGCACGAGCTCGGCCACGTCGCGGACGGGCATGTCGTGCTCGCCGATGCGGGGATCAAACCCGCGCTCGGCATCCAGCTGTTGTCGATGGTGATCGGCATCGCGGCGATGGCGGCGGGCGGTGGAGAAGCGGGCGCGGGCATCATGCAGGCGGGGCAACAGGCCGCGCTCGGCAAGTATCTCGCCTTCAGCCGGGTCCAGGAGGCGACCGCCGACGCCACCGGCGCGAAGTTCCTGCGTGAGGCGGGGATCAGCGGCGCTGGGATGCTGGATTTTTTCAAGAAGCTCCAGAGCGAGGAGAATTACTACGGCGCGACCGAGAAGATCGATCCGTACATGCAGTCGCACCCTCTGTCGGGCGAGCGCATCGCCGCGCTGAGCGCCGACATCCAGGGATCGCCCGCCTATCACACCCGCCCCGACCCGGCGCTCAACGAGCGGTTCCTGCGCGTCAAGGCGAAGCTGCAAGGCTATGTCGCCAACCCCAAGGCGACGCTCGCCAAGTTCCCGGCGACCGACCATACGATCGAGGCGCATTACGCGCGCGCCTACGCCTACCATAAGGGCGGCTTCCCC
>CAXSEO010000272.1:0-4602 GCA_964235525.1 uncultured Sphingomonas sp.
CCCTGCTGCACCGACATCGTCCGACTCCCCTGTTGGCCGTCTTCTTATCTGACCGGCCATGGTGCAACGAGCAATGCCGAACGCGCCGGCGGGATTGATTTTACCCAGTCGCGGACGGCTCAGCCGCCCTCACCCCTTCCCCTTGCTCCACACCTTCCTCCCCCCCACCCATGTCTCCTCCACCGCCGTCGCGCGCAGCTCGGTCGGGGTCGCTAGCAAGGGGTCGCGGTCAACGATCACGAAGTCGGCGCGCTGGCCGGGCTGGAGGCTGCCGAACTCGCCTTCCGCGAAGCCCGCGTATGCGCCGCCGCCGGTATACGCCCACCACGCCTGTTCGCGCGTCACCCGCTCCTGCGGCTGCCAGCCGCCGAACGGCTCGCCGTCCGCGCCCTGACGGGTGAAGGCGGCGGCCCAGCCCGCGAACGGGTCGGGCTTCTCGACCGGATAGTCCGACCCGAACGCCAGCGGCACGCCATTCCTGAGCATCGTCGCCCAGGCATAGGCCCCCGCGAGCCGCGCGGGGCCGAGCCGCGCCTCCGCCATTGTCCGGTCGCTGGTCTCGTGCGTCGGCTGCATCGAGGCGATCACGCCGTCGCGCCCGAAGCGCGGCAGGTCGACGGGGTCGACGATCTGCGCGTGCTCGACCCGCCAGCGGCGGTCGCCCTTGTAGGTCAGCGACAGCTCCTCGACCGCGCCCAGCACCTGCGCGTTGGCGCGGTCGCCGATCGCGTGGACCGCCACCTGCCACCCGTCCATCGCCGCGCGGCTCATCCGGTTGCGGATGGTGTCGTCGGTCATGAACCCCGCCCCCGACTGCGCGGGCGCGTCGGCATAGGGCTGTTTGAGCCACGCCCCGCGCGAGCCGAGCGCGCCGTCGGCGAACAGCTTGACCCCGCCCATCCGCAGATGGTCGTCGTACAGCCACGGCGTCGGCCCGGTCGCGCCGACTTCGACCGCGGTCTCGACGCCGAGGCCATAGCTCATGATCCTGACCCTGAGCCCGCCGCGGTCGCCGAGCCGGCGGAACGCGAGCCAGTCGTCGAGCGAGCTGCCCATGTCGCTGGTCGCGGTGACGCCATAGCCGAGCAGGATCTCCTGCGCCTTGAGCAGCGCCACGTCGCGGTCCTTGGGCGCGGGCTGCGGCACCGCCTTTTCCACCAGCGCGCGGGCGGCATCGACGAACACCCCCGCCGGCTGCGCGCCGAGCTTCTCGATCCGGCCGCCCGGGGGCGAGACGCTGCGTGCGGTGACGCCCGCCGCGCGCATCGCGGCGGTGTTGGCCCAGCCCGCGTGCCCGTCGGCGCGCGCAAGGTACACCGGCCGGTCGCCGACCGCTGCGTCGAGATCGGCGGCGGTCGGGAAGCGGCCCAGCCTCCACCGCTCCTGGTTCCAGCCGCCGCCGACGATCCACTTTCGCTCCGGGTTGGCGGCGGCATAGGCGCGGATACGGTCCTGCGCCTCCGCCAGCGAGTTGGTGTCGGACAGGTCGAACTCCAGCGCGCGGAAGCCCAGCTCTATCACATGCCCGTGCGCGTCGATGAAGCCGGGCAGCAGCACGCGGCCGTGCATGTCCGCGCGCCAGTCGAGCTTGTCCGGGCGCTTGTCGTGCGCGGACAGCAGCCGCACGACCTTGCCGTCGAGGGTGAGCAGCACGCCAGTGAAGCGGGCGACGTGCCCTTCCTTGTCAACCGTCATGCCGTTGACATTGTCGACCAGCGCGTCGGCGAGCGCGGGGGCGGGCAGGAATAGCGCGAGGGCGGCGAGCGGTTTCAACATAGGCTGTCCGATAAGCCCGGTTTCCCCGGTCCGCCAGACAGGCTAACCGGTCGCATGGCCACCGCGCTCGCTGCAAGCCCCGATCCGCTCCCCGTCACCATAGACGACGTCCGCGCCGCGCACGCGCGCGTCCGCGACGCGATCGTCCGCACGCCCACCCTCATCAGCCGCACCCTGTCGCAACTGACCGGCGCGACCGTGTACCTGAAGTTCGAGAACCTCCAGTTCACCGCCGCCTACAAGGAGCGCGGCGCGCTCAACACGCTGCTCCAGCTGTCCCCCGAGGCGCGCGCCGCCGGGGTGATCGCCGCCTCGGCGGGCAACCATGCGCAGGGGCTCGCCTATCACGCGCACCGGCTCGGCATTCCTGCGACGATCGTGATGCCGACCAACACCCCGATCGTAAAGGTGACCCAGACCGAGAGCCATCATGCGACCATCGTGCTGGAAGGCGAGACGTTCGACGCGGCGATGGCCCACGCTCGCCTCCTCGAGGCGGACCGGGGCTACACCTTTGTGCACGCCTTCGACGACGCACGGGTGATCGCGGGGCAGGGCACGGTGGCAATCGAGATGCTGGAGGACGTGCCCGCGATCGACACCTTCGTGACGCCGATTGGCGGCGGCGGGCTGATCAGCGGCATGGCGGTCGTCGCGCGCGCCGCGCCGCGCCGGATCGAAGTGGTGGGGGTGGAGGCGGAGCTATTCCCCTCCATGTACAATCGGTTGCACGGCACCCACCTGCCGTGCGCGGGCGACACGCTGGCGGAGGGCATCGCGGTCAAGGAACCCGGCGTCATCACCAGCCGCATGGTCGCCGAGCTGGTCGACGAGGTGCTGCTGGTCGGCGAGCGCAGCCTGGAGGAGGCGGTCTCCTTGCTGCTGCAGATCGAGAAGACGGTGGTGGAGGGCGCGGGCGCGGCCGGGCTGGCGGCGCTGCTTGCCTATCCCGAGCGGTTCGCGGGCAAGACGGTCGGCGTAGTGCTGTGCGGCGGCAACATCGACACGCGGCTGCTCGCCAACGTGCTGCTGCGCGACCTCGCACGCTCGGGGCGGCTGGCGCGGCTGCGCATCCAGTTGCAAGACCAGCCGGGCGCGCTGTTCAACGTCGCGCGCATCTTCCACGAACAGCGCATCAACATCATCGAGGTGTATCACCAGCGCGTGTTCACCAGCCTGCCCGCCAAGGGACTGATCACCGACATCGAGTGCGAGGCGCGCGATCGCGCCGCGCTCGACCGGCTGGTCGAGGCGCTGCGCGCGGCGGGCTATGAAGTGCATCCGGTGGAACTCGGCGATTGATGGTAAAGCCGCTTTTCACGAGGCTCGCCCGCCCGCATAGAGCGCGCATGGCCATCCAGAGGACCTGCAGGCAGTGACCGCGCCGTTCCGGTTCCCGCGCTTCTACGTCACCAACCCGACGCCCTGCCCGTACCTGCCGGGCAAGCAAGAGCGCAAGGTGTTCACCGAGCTGCAGGGGCCGCACGCGGGCGAGCTCAACGACGCGCTCGGGCGGATCGGCTTTCGCCGCAGCCAGGGCGTCGCGTATCGGCCGAGCTGCGCGGGCTGTTCCGCCTGCGTCTCCGTGCGCGTGGTCGCTCCCGAGTTCCGCGCCAATGCCAGCCAGCGCAAGCTGCTGCGCCGCCACGAGGATCTGGAGGTCGCCGCCTGCCGCCCCTGGGCGACCGACGAGCAATATCGACTGCTGCGTCGCTACCTCGGCGCGCGGCATCCGGTGGGCGGCATGGCGGGGATGGACGAGGACGATTACGCCGACATGGTCGAGCAATCGCCGGTCAACTCGCTGATCATCGAATACCGCACCCCCGCCCCGCGCGGCGGGCGCGGCAAGCTGGTGGGCGCGTGCATCACCGACCGCCAGGCGGACGGCTTGTCGATGATCTACAGCTTCTTCGCCGCCGACGACCCGGACCGACCCGCGCTCGGCAACTTCATCATCATGGACCACATCGCGCGCGCGCGGCGGGCTGGGCTGCCGTACGTCTATCTCGGCTATTGGGTGAAGGGGTCGGCGCGGATGGAATACAAGACGCGCTATCGCCCGCTCGAGGTGCTGGGGCCCACCGGCTGGTCACGGATGCGCAAGGAAGCGACGGCGAAGCCGGTGTCGGCGCAGGTGCAGCGCGGTATCGAGAGCGAGCTGGCGTAGGGGAGCAGGCGGAAGCTCTCTCGATCCCATTGTTCGTCACCCCGGCCTTGTGCCGGGGCCCAACCGCGAACAGTGTTTACGGTATGAGAGAACGTGTTCCCTGTGTCTACATCCTCGCCAACAGGCGGTATGGTGCGCTTTATACGGGTGCGACGTCGAACTTAATCGGTCGTACAATGCAGCACCGGGAGGAGCTATTTGACGGGTTCACCGCCGACACCAAATTAAGCTGCTCGTATGGTACGAAGTTGGCGACATGATGGAGTCGACCATCGCGGCCGAAAAGCCGATCAAGCGCTACCGGCGTGAGTGGAAGATCAAGCTGATCGAGGAGCGCAATCCATACTGGGAAGATTTGGCCGTCGCGCTCGGACTGCCTCCGCTTTGACCCGTTTCTGATCGGGATTGCTGCGCGGGCCTTATGGCAATCGCGAGCGGTAAGCACGCGGGGTAGGTTGGGCCCCGGCACGAGGCCGGGGTGACGTGCTGTGTTGTGTGGCGCGCGATTCTCACCCCCCCTCACCCGAACCGGAACTGCCGCCCGATCGCGTCGTGGAGCAGGTCATTCTCGCGCTGGAATTCGTCGAGATATTCGTGCAGCCCGCCCGCGATCACCTCGCCCGAGCGGGTTCGCCGCATCCGGTCATGGCGATCGC
>CAXSEO010000273.1:0-4593 GCA_964235525.1 uncultured Sphingomonas sp.
ACCGCGATCAGCCGCGCCATGTAACGATCGATCGACTGCATGGGCGGGAGGGTACTCGCGGGCGGAACGGCAGGAGCGACGCTATATCAGCCAGCGCCGGTAGGTCAGCAGCTAAATGGCTATTCGGCGGCGAGCGCGTCGGAGTAGTGGAGCGTTCCCGTCGCCTCGCCCGCGGCGCGAAACATCGCGAGGATCGTGCTGATCTGCTCGGGCGTGTGCTCGGCGCACAGCGAGCAGCGGAGCAGGAACGTGCCCGCCGGTGTAGCGGGCGGGCGCGCCATGTTGACGTACAGCCCGGCCTCCAGCAGCGCCTGCCACATCGTCACCGCCTGTTGCTGGTCGTGGAGGATCACCGCGATGATCGCCGATTGCGGCGTGGCGGTCCCGAGCGTGAACCCCATCTCGCGCAAGCCGCCGTGGAGTGCGAGCGCGTTGTCCCACAAGCGGCGGCGCTTGTCGTGCGCGCCCATCAGCTTGCGGATCGAGGCGGCGGCGGCGGCGACCACCGATGGCGGCAGCGAGGCGGTGAAGATGTATGAGCGGCAGGCGAGGCGCATCACCTCGAACTTCGGATGGTTCGACACGCAGAACCCGCCCACGGTGCCGACCGATTTGGAGAAGGTGCCGATGACGAAGTCGACCTCCAGCCCGTCCTGCTCGTACACGCCGCGCCCGTTGGGCCCGAAGAACCCCATCGAATGCGCCTCGTCCGAGAGCACCATCGCGCCGTGCTTGCGCGCGACCGCGACCATCTCCTTGAGCGGCGCGACGTCGCCCAGCATCGAGTAAACGCCTTCGAGGATGACGAGCTTGCCCGGATCCCGCGGAAGCCGCAACAACCGCCGGTCGAGGTCCTCGACGGAGTTATGGCGGAACCGGACCACCTCCGCGTTGCCGAGCGCGCAACCGTCATAGATCGACGCGTGGCTGTCCGCGTCGAGGATGATGTATTCGCCCTTGCCCGCGATGGTGGAGATAATGCCGAGATTTGCCTGATAACCGGTCGAGAACACCATCGCGTGCGCCGCGCCATAGAAGGCTTTGAGCGCCTCCTCTGCCTCGACATGGTCGCGGAAGGTGCCGTTGAGCATCCGGCTGCCGTTGGTGCCGGTCCCGAACCGGTCGAGCGCGTCCTTGCCCGCCTGGATGACGGCGGGGTCGAACGTCATGCCCATATAGTTGTAGGTGCCGAGCAGGATCGTCCGCTTGCCGCGGATCACCGCCTCGGTCGGCGACAGCACCTCATCCATGACGATCGCGAACGGGTCGCGCACGCCGGTCGCGAGCAGCGCTTCGCGCTCGGCGATCAGCGCGTCGAACTTGCTGAACAGGTCGCGCTCGGGAGCGACGGGGGGCGGGTCGAGCGTCAGTGACTGTCGCTGCAGGCCGGTCTCGGTCATGCGGTCAACTTCTCCACCGCGTCGACGAGCTGCGCCACGGTCTCGATCTCCGCCTGCATGTTCATGGTGATGACGATGTCGAACTCGTCCTCGACCGCCGCGACGAAATCCAGCACCGTCAGGCTGTCCCATTCGAGGTCGCCTTGGAACGTCGTCGCCTCGGTCAGCGCGACGCCCTTCTTGTTGAACGGTTCGATCTCACGCGCGACGGTGTCGAAGATGTGCTGGCGGTCGGTCATGGTCGGTCCTGATACGCAGTGGATTGCGGCGCGGTTGCGGCGGCGGGTTGTAACAGCCCGCGCGAGCGATACCATCGCGCGGTCTCGGCAAGCGCAGCGGGCGTCTCGGTCTCCGACCGCCACAGCGCGGGCGGGGGCGGCCGGCCGCATACCCAGTCGGGGTGGCTCAGGTAGCGGACCCGGTCGGGGGTGAGCTTCGCCTGCTTGCCCCGCACCGCGCCGTCGATCGCCGCACCGAGGCGGAGCAACGGGCGGGGCAGGGGCAGCGGCAGCACCCGCTTACCCATGGCTGCGCCGATCGCGCACGCGAAATCGCGATGATCCCACCCGTCCGGCGCGCCGTCGTCGGGCTCCAGCGTGTCGCCGACCGAATCGTCCGACGTCGCCAGCGCGATCAGCAGCCGCACCAGCTCGGGCGCGTAGACCCACGACGCGCGCCCGCCCGCCGGCGGCAGCGGCATGACGCGGAGCCTCGCCATGCGGAACAGGTCGAGCAGCTCGGTGTCGCGCGGCCCGAAGATGCCCGGCGGACGGACGATCGTGCAAGCGAGCGGAGACGCTGCGACGAGCCGCTCGGCCTCCGCCTTGGACCAGCCATAGTCGGACAGCGTAGGTTCGCGCGCGGACAGTGATGATACGTGAACAAAGCGGGGGGTGCCGCTTGCCTCGGCGGCGTCGAAGACGGCGCGGGTGCCTTCGACGTTACCTTGTGCGAAGGCGGCGCGATCGGGCGCGTTCACCACCCCCGCGATATGGATCACCGCCCCCGCCCCGCTCACCAGAGCAGCGAGGCTGTCAGGCCGGTCGAGCGCGCCCTCGACCCAGGTCACGCCCTCGCGCGGCGGCTGCGTGCGGCGGGTGAGCGCGCGGACGAGGTAACCCTCGGCGAGCGCCCGGTCGAGCAGGTGCCCGCCGACGAATCCGGTCGCGCCCGTGACCGCCAGGATCACAGCAGCGCCATGTGGTTGCGATGGACCAGCGCCGCCCTTGGCGCATAGCCCAGCTGCGCGCCGTGCTCGTCCGAGCGACGGCCCAGCAGGCGCGCGGCGTCGGCCGCGTCGTACTCGCTTAGCCCGCGCGCGAGCGGCCCACCCGGACCGACGATCGCGACCAGATCGCCGCGCGCGAACCGCCCCTCGAGGCGCGTCGCCCCCGCCGCGAGCAGCGACCCGCCCGCCGCCAGCGCGCGCGCCGCGCCCGCGTCGACATGGATCGCGCCTTTCGCGGTCAGCCCGCCCGCGAGCCATGCCTTGCGCGCGGGCGCGCTCCGCTCGGCGACGAACAGCGTGTGTCGCGCGGCGGTCGACAGCGGCCGATCGACCCGTCCCGACGCGACCGCGAGATGCGCGCCGGCCGCGTTGGCGATCCGCGCGGCGGCGATCTTCGATGCCATGCCGCCGGAGCCCATGCCCGACGCCGACGCGCCGCTCGCCATCGAGATCACCTCCGCGTCGAGGCGCTCGACCCGGGCAATATGGGTCGCGCCGGGCAGCGCCGGATCGCGGTCATACAAGCCGTCGACGTCGCTCAGCAGCAGCACCGCGCCCGCCCCCGCCGCCTGCCCCACCCGGGCGGCGAGCCGGTCGTTGTCGCCGAAGCGGATTTCCTCGGTGGCGACGCTGTCATTCTCGTTGAGCACGGGAACGACGCCCAGCCCCAGCAACCGATCGAGGGTCGCGGTGACGTTGAGATAGCGGCGGCGGTCCTCCAGATCGTCGAGCGTCAGCAGCATCTGCGCGGCGGTCAGCCCTTGCGCGCCGAGCACGTCCGCCCAGACCTGCCCCAGCGCGATCTGCCCCACGGCGGCGGCCGCCTGCGCGTCTTCCAGCGACGCGCGACCGCCCTTCGCCAGCCCGAGCCGCCGCGCCCCCAGCGCGATCGCGCCGGAGGACACGACCGCGACCTGCTGCCCCTCCCGCACCCGCGCTGCGAGGTCGGCCGCAATGCCCTCCAGCCAGGCCCGCCGCACCGCCCCGTCCGGCTCGACGAGCAACGCGGACCCGATCTTGACGATCAGGCGCGCGCAGGAGGTGGGCGGGAAGAGCATTCGAAAGCGCTACCGGCCAGCGCCGTCAAACGCCACGTTAACGGGCGAAGATTTCCGAATGCGGAAGAACGACGCCGAGCGACGGGAGCGGTACGTCGAAGGGCTCGTCATGCCCCGCCTCCGCCCAGTCATCGCGGCCGGTACGCTGAACGACGCGGAGGCGTTCGGTCGCGATGTCGACGAAGACGATCGTATCGACGCTCGGCAGCGCCTTGTACTCCGGAAGTTTTACGCGAAGGTCAGTTCGCGCTGTGCCTGCCGACAATACCTCAAAGAGAACGCGCGGATCGTCAAAGGCTTTGAGGTCGTCATTCTCCACGCCGTCGCGCCCGCAGAAGACGGTCACGTCCGGGTAGCGGACGGACAGGTCATGCGTGCGGGTAGCCATGTCGGCGTTATACGGCGTGCAACCGGTCCCTTCGAGACGGTTGCCAAGCGCTCGATAGAGGTTGCCCGCCACCCGCGCATGACGGGCTATCCCGCCCGCCATCATGCGGATGACGCCGTTGTCGAGTTCCGCCTTGCGCTCCCCGAAGTCGATGTCGAGGAACTCTTCCGCGGTCAGGAGAGGGTAGGTGGGCTGCGTCGCCATGCCAGATCATACCGCATCGCGGTTGCTCCTAAAAGGAGCCTTTCGGGAGGCTAGCGCCTCCTAAACCGGCGACCACTCGATCGCGTCCTCGCCTTCGTCTTCCACGCCGACCACCTTCGCGTCGGGGCCGATCGCGTCGAGCAGCTCGTCGAGCGCCCAGTCGAGCCCGGTGCCCGCCGCCGCGGAGATCGGGATCACCTCCGCCCCGCTCGCGTCCTCCAGCTCTCCCACCAGCGCCGCGACCAGCTCGTCGTCGAGCGTGTCGATCTTGTTGAGCGCCAGCACCTGCGGCTTGTCGTCCAGCCCCGCGCCATA
>CAXSEO010000274.1:0-4577 GCA_964235525.1 uncultured Sphingomonas sp.
ATCGCCAGGCAGGCGAGCCCGCACTCCGCCGCCTCCGACTGGCGCACGAGCGACACGCAGCGCGGGGCGAGGAAGGTCGCCTGCGGAACGATCGCGTTCACCGGCGACCGACCGCGAACAACGGATCGAGCAACCAGCGCGCGAACGAGCGCGGCTCGGTGCGGATGCGGGCGCTGACGCTCATGCCGGGGCGCAGGAGCTGCTGACGGCCATAGGCGAACAGGGTGGCGGACCTGAGCGTTGCGCGGGCGACGAACGCGTCCGCGCGGCTGCCGTCGGGATGGGTCACGGGCACCGCCGCCGCGGAGATGCTGTCGAGCCGGGCGGCGACGGTGCCATGCAGTTGGTACGGGTAGGCGTCCACCGCGACCCGCACCGGCTGCCCCGAGTGGAGCAGCCCGGCCGCGCCCGGCGGCACCTCCAGCGTCGCCTGCAACCGCGAGCCGTCGGGAACAATGGAGACGATCGGCGCATCGGGTCCGACCGGGTCGCCCGGGTGCGAGGCGACCCCGGTAACGAGGCCGTCCACCGCCGCGACGACGGTCAGGGTCCGCGCGGTGGAATCGTCCAGCGCCGCCCGGCGCAGCTGCGCGCGCGACTGCCGGGTGGCGGCGTTCTGCTGGGTCAGGTCGGCGTTGGCTTCAGCGATTCCCGCCCGAGCGGCGGCGACACGCGCGGTGACCGCGGCGGCGTCGCCGCGTAGCCGCGCGAGCGCCTGGCGGCGTTCCGCAAGTTCGGTCTCGCGGACGCGGATATCCCGTTTGGAGATGAAGCCGCGCTCCGCAACCGCGTTCGCCTGCCCCAGATCCTGCTCGGCGCTGCGGACCAGTCCCTGTTGTTCCTCGATCTGCGAGTCGAGATCGTGCCCGTTCGCCGCTTGGCTCGCCAGATCCGCCCGCAGTGAGGCGACCCGCGCGGCGGCGGCGGCAACGAGCGCGGGGGTGCGGTCGGCCACCGCCCGCGCTTCCTCGCCGATCGCGGCGAGTCGCTGGTCCTGCAGCGACGCACCGTCCGCGGTGGCTGAAACCGATACCTGCGCGAGCGGCTCCCCGCGCCGGACATGCTGCCCCTCGTGCACCCGCAGATCGGCCAGCGTCCCCGCGCGCGCGCTCACCGTTCGCACCACGCCACGATCACCGGTCAGCGTCCCCGACACGACCGTGACCTTGGCATAGCTGCCCAGCATCAGAAACAAGCCCGCGATCGCGACCGTCCCCGCGAGAAAGAAGCCCAGCAGCTGCCATGAAACGGGCGGCGCGAGGCTGAGCTCGCCGTGCAGCCGGTCCTGCGCCCGCAACGCCTCGCGTCTGAACAGCTGCGCCATCGTGTGTGCCCGCTTCTCCCGCCCGCGAATGTATCGGCGGCACGACGGCGCGCAACGCATTTCCGGCTGCTGATGCGTTCGCCCTTACCTGCTGACGCACGAACCCGCGCGGAATGTTTCAGATCGATACACAAAAATCCTTTCCGGCCGCTTTACCTTTTGAAAAGTTAAGCATAGCCTCCTCTTTGCCGGTCATTCGGCACAACAAGGGAGCAAAGCGATGAAGACCAATCGTTCGATCAAGCCCGCGCAGCAGCCGAATCGTCCCGTCGTGCTCACCCCGGCCGAAGTCGCCGCGGTCGCCGGCGGCTGGGGTCAAATCCGGGGTTTCTGATCCCGCGTCAGTCGCTGCCGAACAACGGAGGCGTATCAGGATAGTATATCGCGGACGGCCTGCATGGGAAGATAAGTCATGAAGACCAACACTCGTTCGTCCAGGCCTGCCCAACAGCCGGTTCGCCCGGTCGTACTCACCCCCGCGGAAGTCGCCGCCGTCGCCGGCGGTTGGGGTAATATCCGCGGCTTCTGATATGGTCATCACCGCTTCAGGTGATGAGGACGCCGGTCGCGAACGATGGTTCGCGGTCGGCGTCTGTCATAGTGGCAGCTCAGCTCGGACGCAGGCTCCGCCTTTACTTGTCTCCACCATCAATTGACCGCCGTGTGCTCGAACGATTTGGCGGGCGAGCGGCACGCCAATGCCGGAGCCCGTCGGCTTGGTGGTGACGAACGGTTGGAACACGCGCTCCGCCTCGCCGGGCGGCAGGCCGGGGCCGTTGTCGATGACGTCGAACAACACCGCCTCACCTCGGTTGCGGACCCGGAGCGTCACGCCCGGCTGCGAATAACCCTCCAGCGCCTCCGCCGCGTTCTGCAACAACGCCCAAAGCGCGACCGACAGCTGGTCCGCGTCGGCATGGACAGTCGGGGGCGCATCGTCAGCTTCAATCGCGAGCGGGATCGCGGGCCAGCGGGTCGCGAACAGGCGTGCAAGGTCGGCAAGGAACGGCGCGGTCGGGACCGCCGCGCGCACCGGCTCGGGCAAGCGCGCAAGCGCGCGATAGCCCTCGCCAAACCGGCGCAGTCCTTCCGCGCGCCGCGCCACCGTCTCGGCCGCGTCGCGTACAGCGGCCAGCGGCGGATCGGGCTCGGCGAGCATCTCGGCGGCGGTGCGCGCGAGCGACGCGATCGGGGTCAGCGCGTTGGTGATCTCATGGCTGAGCACGCGGACAAGGTCGCGCAGCGCCGCCGCTTCCGCGGCCAGCAGCTCCGCCTCAATATCGAGCAGCGCGCCGATCCGGGTCACCCCGCCGCCAAGCACGAGGTCGCCCGTCACCAGCGCGAATGCGCGATCGCGGCCAGCGTCGGGAAGTCGCACGGTGGCGGCGCGGCTGGGCGGGGTCGCGGCGAGCGCCTCCACCAGCGCCCAGGGCGGGTTGGGCACCACGTCCTCCGCCGCGAACAGGCGACGCGCGGCGCGGTTGACGGTGCTGACGCGCCCGTCCGCCAACGTCACCAGCGGCGCGGGCGAGAGATCGAGATAGGCGCGGAGGCGGCGTTGCTCCGCGCCGTCGACGGCAGGCAACGGCGCGGGCGCGAGCGGTGCCGCCCGACCCGCGCCGAGTACAGTCAGCGCGGCGGTCCACCCAGCGACCAGGGTCGCGAGCAGCGCGGTGGCATAGAGATCGGCCGCGTCCTGCCGCTGACGAATGGCGGCAAGACTTACCCGTACCGCGTCGGAGCGGTGCTGGCGGACCTGCCGCGCCGGTTCAGCTTCGATGGCGACCTGTTCGTGCCGTTGGTGCGCGCGCGGTTTGGGGGGCCGTTCTTCGACCATTGGGGCAGCACCAGCCTGACGACGCTGCTGCGATTTCCCAATTCGGACGCCGCGCGGGCGTTCGAAGCCCGCATCCCGGGCTTCCTTGAGCGGCACGCCTATCCGGGCGGCAACGTCAAACGCGGGCAGTTCACCCAATCACTGCGTCCACTCTCGGCTTATCACCTGTTCACGCCGGGTGACCGCGCCGTCGTCGCGACGCTGGGCGTCGTGGGCGTGCTCACGTTGCTGATCGCGATCGTCAATTATGTGAACCTCGCCACGGCCCGCGCGGGACTGCGCGCGCGCGAGGTGGCGATGCGCAAGGTGCTGGGCGGCACGCGCCGCGCGCTGATCGCGCAGTTCCTTGGTGAGGCGGTGGCGACTGTCGCGCTGGCCGCACTGGTCGGCGTCGCGCTGGCCGAGCTGGCGCTCCCGGCGATTAACCTGCTCGCGCTGGGCAGCTCGAAGGTGCGGATCAGCTACCTCGGCGAAGGCAGCATCCTGCCGTGGCTGCTGCTGCTGGTGCTGGTCGTCGGGGTGCTCGCGGGCGTCTGTCCCGCGCTGGCGTTGTCGCGCTTCCAGCCCGCCTCCGTGCTCGCCTCGGCGCGCGCGCCCGGCGGCGGGCGGGTCGCCGCGCGGCTGCGGCAGGCGCTGGTGGTGACCCAGTTCGCGATGGCGATCGCGTTCGCGATCGGCGCGGGGGTGATGGTAGCGGAGGCGGCGCACCTGCGCGCGGCCGATCTCGGCTTTCGCCGCGAGAACGTGGTGGTGATCGGCTCGTTCGCCGACGAGGCGCTGGGGGCCGCGCAGAAGACCACGCTGCTGCGCGCGCTGTCGCAACTGCCCGGCGTGACCGGCGTCACCGTCGCGCAGAACGGGCCAGGTTGGCAACAGCAGACCAAATTCGGATCGTGCCACCGCCCGGAAACGCCGCTCGTCAACCCGTCGTTGATGCAGGTGCCGACCGGCACCGGGTACTTCCGGCTATACGGCGCGCGGCTGCTCGCCGGACGATCGTTCGACCGCGCGCATGGCAAGGACGATCGCGCCGGCTTGTCCGACAAGGAGCGCCAGGCGCGCGGGCCCAACATCGTACTCAACGCCACCGCCGTGCGCGAGCTTGGCTTCGCGAGCCCTGCCGGCGCGGTCGGCCGCGCGGTGGTCGACGATTTCGGGCGGACCAGCCGCGTCATCGGTGTGATCGCCGACATGCGCTTCGGCGATCCACGCGACCCGGTCCGCGCGACCAGCTACTCCTACACGTCGGGCGCGGTGGAGGATGGCGCCGCGGCGGTGCGCTTCGCGGGCGGGGACGCGCGCGCGATGCTGGCGCAGGTGGAGGCGACCTGGCGTCGGCTCGCGCCCGCTGTGCCGTTCGACGGGAACACCGCCGAGGGCACGCTCGACAAGCGCTATTACCAGGAGGATACGCAC
>CAXSEO010000275.1:0-4571 GCA_964235525.1 uncultured Sphingomonas sp.
CTAGCGCCGCCCTTCCCTTCCGGTAGCTCGAAGCGGAGCGCCCCCGACACGGGGTTCGCCTCCGCCAGCCGCAGCTGGAGCCGCTGGCCGAGCGTATATTCCTCGCCGCTGGTCTCGCCGACCAGCTTGCGCGCGGTCTCGTCGTGGCGGAAATACTCAGTGCCGAGGTCGCGCACGGCGAGTAGCCCGTCACCGCCGATGCCCTCCACCGTCACGAACAGGCCGAAGTTCATCACGCCCGTCACCCGCGCCTCGACCAGCTCGCCGACATGCTCGGACAAATACGCGGCGACATAGCGGTCGACCGTGTCGCGCTCCGCCTCCATCGCCCGGCGTTCGAGGCGGCTGATCGCCTCGCCGATCGCCGGCATCGCCTCCGCCTCGCCCGACGACAGCCCGCCCTCGCCCAGGCCATGGGCCGCCACCAGCGAGCGGTGGACGAGCAGATCGGCGTAGCGGCGGATCGGCGAGGTGAAGTGCGCGTAGCTGCCCAGCGCTAGGCCGAAATGGCCGTGGTTGGCGGGTGCGTAATAGGCCTGGGTCTGGGTGCGGAGGATCTGCTCCATCACCTGCGGGCGGAACGCGGCCTCGCCGATCCGCTCGATGATATGGTTGAACGTCGCCGGGCGAACCACCTGACCAAGCGCGAACGGCACGTCGAAGGTGGCGAGATACTCCTTTAGCGCGACCAGCTTCTCGCGCGAGGGCGGCTCGTGGACGCGGTACATCACCGGCGCTCTCTTGCGCTCCAGCGCCTTGGCGGCGGCGACGTTGGCGGCGATCATGTATTCCTCGATCAACCGATGCGCGTCGAGCCGCTCGCGCGCGGCGACCGACAGGATGCGCCCCTTCTCGTCCAGCACCACCCGCCGCTCGGGCAGGTCGAGGTCGAGCGGCGCGCGCCCGTCCCGCGCCGCCGCGAGCGCGCGCCAGCAGGACCAGAGGGGGGCGAGGATGGCCCGCAACCGGTTCGGGCTGAGCTCGTCGAAGCCCTGCCTTGTCTCTGTCCGCCCCGAGGAGGGCGGTGCTTCGACAGGCTCAGCACGTAAGATGGTTGAGGGCTGCTCTCCCCGGTCTATCGCGGCCTGCGCGTCCTCATAGGCGATGTTCGCCGCGATCCGCACGACAGCACGCGCAAAGCGCCACGTCCGAAGCTCACCGCTCCTGCCGATCTGAAGATGGCAGACCAGCGCCGCGCGGTCCTCGCCCTCCCTCAGCGAGCACACATCCGCCGACAGCAGCTCGGGCAGCATCAGCACGACGCGATCGGGGAAGTAGACGCTGTTGCCGCGCCGTCGCGCTTCGCGGTCGATCTCGGAACCGGGTCGGACGTAGAATGACACGTCCGCGATCGCGACCAGCGCGCGCCAGCCGCCGTCGTTGCCGGGGTCGTCGTCGGGCGCGGCCCACACCGCATCGTCATGATCGCGCGCGTCCGCCGGGTCGATCGCGACGATCAGAAGGTGGCGCAGGTCTTCGCGGCCCTGCCCCAAATCGAGCTTTGCCACCCGCTCCGCCTCCGCCAGCGCCTCGGGCGAGAACACATCCGGGATGCCGAGCTTGTGGATCGCGATCAGCGAAAAGCTGCGCGGCTCGAACGGGTCACCCAGCCGCTGCGTCACCCGCGCGGTCAGCCGTGGCGGGCGACCCGCCTTTTCCGCCAGCACCAGGTCGCCCGCCTGCGCGCCGCCCGCATCCGACACCGCCCATTCGCGTCGCTCGCGCTTCTCGACGCCTTGCAGCCACAACCGGTCACCCTCCTGCCGGAGCACGCCGAGCATCAGCTCCTCGCCCTTGGGCAGCGTCTTCATCGGGTGCGCGATCCAGCCGCTCCCGGCCTCTTCGGTGCGGGCGAGGAAGCGATTGCCGACGCCCAGCGCGCCGCGCTTGCGCTCGCACACCCGCAGCTTCGGCGGGGGCGTCTCCGCTTCCCAGCGCTCGGGCACCGCCCAGACGTTGCCGCCGTCGTCGACGTCGGCGACGCGCAGCACGGTCACTTTGGGCACCCCGCCCATTTGGTGAAACGCCCGCCCCGGCGCGGAGTCGATCAGCCCCTCGTCCGCCATGTCCTTGAGCAACGCCTTGAGCGCGATCTTTTCCGCCCCGCCAAGCCCGAACGCGCGCGCGATCTCGCGCTTGCCCGCAGGCGTGTCGGAGGTGGTAATGAAGTCGAGGATCTGCTCGCGTGTCGGCAGCCCGGTAGGGTGGTGCGCCATGTCCGGCGACGCTAGCCGCTTCCCTCGGTCGCGTCACCCCGGCATGGGTGTGGCATGACCTATGACCTGCTCATCATCGGCGGCGGCATCAACGGCTGCGCGATCGCGCGCGAGGCGGCGCTCAACGGCTGGCGCGTGCTGCTGGTCGAGCGCGACGATCTGGCGAGCCACACCTCGTCCGCCTCGACCAAGCTGATCCATGGCGGCCTGCGCTACCTCGAATATTACGACCTGCACCTCGTCGCGGAAGCGTTGCGCGAGCGCGAGCGGCTGGTCCGCGCCGCGCCGCACATCATCCGCCCGATGCGCTTCGTCCTCCCGCACGAGAACACGGTCAGGCCGTGGCTGCTGATCCGCGCGGGGCTGATCCTCTACGACCGGCTCGGCGGGCGGAGCAGCCTGCCGCGCTCGCGCGGGCTCCGGCGCGAGGACACGGCGTACCGCGCGCCGCTCAAGGGTGACCCGAGCGGGTTCGTCTATTCGGACGCCTATGTCGACGACTCGCGGCTGACGGTGCTCAACGCCGTGGACGCGGCCGAGAACGGCGCGGAGATCGCCACCCGGGTTGCGCTGACCGGCGCGCGGCGTGAGGGTGACGAGTGGCGCGCGACGCTGTCCGACGGGCGCGAGGTGCGCGCCCGCGCGCTGGTCAACGCGGCGGGGCCATGGGTGAGCGAGGCGCTCGCGCTGACGGGCGTTAATGCCCGGGCCGGCGTACGGCTGGTCAAGGGCAGCCACATCGTCGTGCCACGGCTGTACGAGGGCGACCACGCCTATATCCTCCAGCAGCCGGACCGACGGATCGTGTTCGCGACCCCGTACGCGGGCGACACCGCAATCGGCACCACCGACATCGCGGTCGACCGGCCGGAGGACGCGACCATCGACGCGGACGAGATGGTTTATCTCTGCCAAGCTGCGAACCGATCGTTCAAGCGCCAGATCGAGCCACGGGACATCACGTCCGCCTGGTCCGGCGTGCGCCCGCTTTACGACGACGGCGCGGGCGCGGCGGCGGAGGTGACGCGCGACTATGTGCTCGAACTCGACCAGACCGGCCCCGCGCTGCTGAGCGTGTTCGGGGGCAAGATCACCACCGCGCGGCATCTGGCGGAGGAAGCGGTCGGCAAGCTCGCGTCAACGCTGGGTGTGCAAGCGCGGCGGGTAACGCGGGAGCGCGTGTTCCCGGGCGGCGACATGGCGAACTTCGCCGCGTTCCTCGCCGAGGCGCGCGCGACGTGGCCGTGGCTGGGCGGGACGCGGGTGCTCCGGATGGCTCGGGCCTATGGCACAGGGCTGCGCGATCTGCTCGGCGACGCGCGCGAGGAGGCCGCGCTGGGCGAAGCGTTCGGCGCGGGGCTGACTGAGCGCGAAGCGCGCTGGGGGCATGACCGCGAATGGGCGCGCTCTCCCACCGATGTGCTGGAGCGTCGGACCAAGCTCGGGCTGAAGATGACGGCTGCGGAACGGGAGCGGTTCGCCGACTGGTGGCGCGCGACCTACCCCGGCTGACTCACCCGCCCTGTCGGCGGATCGTTTCCTCCAGCGTCGCCACCGGCACGCCGAGCTTGGTCACCCGCATCCGGTTGAGCGCGACATGCCCGCCCGGCTGAAGGTAGATCCACTGCTGCACCGCCATGCCGTTCTTCATCTTGTAGGCAAGATGCAGCCGGTTGCCACGCACGTCGCCGCGTATCGGGCCGTCGGTGTCGTCGTCCTTCAGCGTGCCCGTATAGCCTGCGCCCGCCTTGCGGATGCGCCATTCGCGGCGGTTGGGGGCCTTGCCGTCCTGATCGACGACTTGGTCGAGCACCAGCGTCCCGTCCGCCTCCACCTCGCCATCGCCATGAACGCTGAACGCGCGCGCGTCGGAGAAGTCGATCTTGAGCCGCCCCTGCCCTTCGGTGTGCCCGGCAAAAAACTGCTCGGCGCGGAACACCGGCATCGGCGCGTCGAGCGAGGAACGGGCGCCCGCGCACCCGGCCAGCGCGAGGGGGAGAAGGAAAGCGTATCGCATCGCCGGTCAACGCGCGGCGCGCGGGTTCGGCTCCTGCGCCGCGAATGCAACTTGCGGAGTACGGCTTCGTTGGGGCCGCTCTAGAAGGAGTATCTGTGATGAGAAAGTCTCTAACTCTCGCCGCGCTGGCGGCGATGGTCGCAACCCCGGTGACGCTTCCCAGCGCTGCCGTCGCGCAACGCTATGACAATGGCGGCTATGGAAATCAGGGTTATCAGGGCAATCAGGGCTACCAGCAAGGCGACAATCGCTGGCATGGTGAGCAGGACGGGAACTGGGACCCGGCGAACGGCTATCAGGACGGTCGCTACCGCGAGCGTCGCCTGAGGTCCAACGAT
>CAXSEO010000276.1:0-4566 GCA_964235525.1 uncultured Sphingomonas sp.
GAGCGCGGCGGGATGCGCGCCTTTCCGCGGCTGGTCTCGGCCGAACATCGGACCGAGTTCACGCGCGACACGATGGCGAGCGGCTCGCGCGAGCTCGACGAGCTTCTGGGCGGCGGCGTCGAGCGCGGATCGAGTACGCTGATCCTGGGCCCGGCAGGGACGGGCAAGTCGCTGCTGGCGCTCACTTTCGCGAGAGCCGCGGTCGGGCGCGGCGAGAAGGCGGCGCTGTTCATCTTCGACGAGGAGCTGGGCCTGTTGTTCCAGCGCGCCAAGGGTCTCGGCATCGAGCTGCAGGCGATGGTCGACGCAGGGAACCTGTTCGTCGAGCAGGTCGACGCCGCCGAACTCAGCCCGGGTCAGTTCTCGGCGATGGTGCGCCAGGTGGTCGAGCGGCACGGGGTCGGCACGGTGATCATCGACAGCCTCAACGGTTATCAGGCCTCGATGGCGGAGGAGCAGGCGCTCATCCTGCACATGCACGAGCTGCTCCAATATCTGAACCGGCAGGGAGCGGCGACCTACCTGACCGTCGCGCAGCACGGGCTGGTCGGCGACATGAAGAGTCCCGTGGACGTCACCTATCTCGCCGACACGGTCATCCTGCTACGCTATTTCGAGGCGCTCGGCCGCGTTCTTCGCGCGATCTCGATCATCAAGAAGCGGACCGGCGCGCATGAGAACACCATCCGCGAGTATCGGATCGGCGCGGACGGGATCGCGCTAGGCAAGCCGCTCGAGGATTTCCAGGGTGTGCTGAAGGGCGTGCCGACCTATGTCGGTGGCGGGCGCAACCCCTTGCTGGATGGCCAAATTGGCGACGATTGATCCTTCGGAACAGGCGCTGATCCTCGCCCCGCTCGGGCGCGACGCGCTTGTCGCAGCACGAATGCTGGCGGAAGCGGGGCTGTCCTCGCGTGCCTGCGCCGACCTCGCCGACTTGCGGCGCGAGCTCGACATCGGCGCGGGCATCGCGGTGGTCACGGAGGAAGCGCTGGCGACCGCCGACGTCAATGACTTGGCGGCATGGATCGACGCGCAACCGGAATGGTCAGACTTCCCGTTCGTGCTGCTCACGCATCGCGGCGGCGGGCTGGAGCGCAACCCGCGCGCGGCGCGCTACCTCGGCATGCTCGGCAACGTCACCTTCGTCGAGCGGCCGTTCCACCCGACGACGCTGGTCAGCCTCGCGGAGGCGGCGCTGCGCGGGCGGCGTCGCCAGTATGAGGCGCGCAACCGGCTGGAATTGCTGCGCGAAAGCGAGCGCCAGTTCCGCACGTTGGCGGACTCGATCCCGACGCTGTGCTGGAGCGCGGGCGCGGATGGCGCGATATCCTGGTACAACCAGCAATGGTACGACTACACCGGCACCACGCCAGACGTGATGACCGGCTGGGGCTGGCAATCGGTTCACGATCCGGTCGTGCTCCCAAGCGTGCTCGAGCGTTGGCGCGACGCGATCACGACCGGTGAGGCGTTCGAGATGGTGTTCCCGCTTCGGGCAGTGGACGGATCGTTCCGCCCGTTCCTGACCCGCGTACAGCCGGTCTGCGACCGCGACGGTCAGGTCGCGCGATGGTTCGGCACCAACACCGACATTTCGCACCAGCGCGAGGCGGAGGAGGCACTCCGGCGACTTGCCGACGATCTGGAAGAACGGGTCGAGCAGCGCACGCGCGAGCACGAACAGGCGCAGGACGCGCTGCGGCAGGCGCAGAAGATGGAGGCCATCGGCCAGCTCACCGGCGGCGTCGCGCACGACTTCAACAACCTGCTGACGGTGATCCGGGGCTCGGTTGACCTGCTTCGCCGCGAGGGCCTGTCAGAGGACAAGCGGCGTGTTTACGTCGACGCGATCGGCTCCACCGCTGACCGTGCCACCAAGCTGACCAGCCAGCTGCTGGCGTTCGCGCGGCGGCAGGCGCTGACCCCGGAGCTGTTCGACGCGGGAGACAGCCTGCGCAACGTCGCCGACATCGTTCGCACGCTGATCGGGTCGCGGGTCCGGCTGATGATCACGTCGCCCGCGGAGGCGGCGTACACGCTTGCGGACCGGGGGCAGTTCGACACTGCGATTGTCAACATGGCGATCAACGCCCGCGACGCGATGGGCGGCGAAGGCGCGCTTTCGATCGAGGTGCGGACAGCCTGCGGCATCCCTGCGATCAGGGGCCATCACCCGGTCGGCGGCGAGTTCATGGCGGTGACAATCGCCGACACCGGCACCGGCATCTCTGAAGGCGATGTGGACCGGATTTTCGAGCCGTTCTTCACCACCAAGAGCGTCGGGTCAGGAACGGGCCTTGGCCTCAGCCAGGTGATCGGGTTCGCCAAGCAGTCGGGTGGCGACGTTCACGTCCACAGCAAGGCCGGCGAAGGCACGACGTTCACGCTCTACCTCCCGCGCGCCTACCCTGCCACGGGCGAGGTCGCGCCGACCGAACAGGTCAGGGGACCAGATGACGGCACGGGTACCTGCGTGCTCGTGGTCGAGGACAACGAACAGGTCGGCGCGTTCGCGACCCAGGCGCTACGCGAGCTTGGCTACGACATCGTGCTCGCATCCGATGCAGCGCGCGCGCTGGCCGAACTGGAGGCGGGGTGGGACCGGTTCGACGTCGTGTTCTCGGACGTGGTCATGCCAGGCATGAGCGGCATCGATCTCGCGAGCGAGGTGCGCCGACGCCATCCCGACGTGCCGGTCGTCCTCACCAGCGGCTACAGCCACATTCTCGCGCAGACCGGCGCGCACGGATTCGAGCTGCTGCACAAACCCTATTCGGTCGAGCAGCTCTCGCGGGTGTTGGGCAAGGCGTTGAAGCGGCATGGTCCCCGCGCAACAGTTGAAGCCTGACGCTACACCGCGTGCGACCAGTTTTTCAGCAGACGGGGACGGACACAATCATGGCGCGACCGGCCACGAAGCGGGGCAAGGAACGAGACCAAGGCCGCCGAGAAGAAGGCGAGTTGACCGGCAAACCCGCGGGCGGCGCGCGGGGCGGGATCACCGCACCGGTGACCCCGTCGCCGGAGCTGGCCGAGATCGTCGGCAAGAACGACCTTCCCCGCAGTGAGGTCGTGAGCGAGATGTGGGAGTATATCTAGAAGCACGACCTGCAGGATGCGAAGGACCGGCGCCAGATCAAGGCCGACGACAAGCTGGCCAGGATCTTCGGCAAGCCATCGGTCAGCATGTTCGAGATGAACAAACATTTTAGCGCACACCTGACCGCGAAGAAGGGCTGAAGCGAGCTCGCGTCCTTCGATAGACAATGGCGATTGAGCGTATCGGCCTGCCACTGGCGCGGCGCATCGCGCTGGCAGCACAGGGCTTCGGCTCCGGGCTTCCCGCTGCGCCCGATCGCGTCCATCTGCGTCGCACGCTGAACAGGCTGCATCTGCACCAGATCGACAGCGTCAACGTCATCACCCAGGCGCATTACCTGCCCGCCTTCTCGCGCCTGGATGCCTAGGACCGAGCCGACCTCGACCGGCTCGCATGGCTGCACCGGGACGCCCGACGTCCCCGCCGGGTCGACGCAGAGGCGCTGCTGGCGCCATTCGACCCGCTGATGTGGGAGCGCGACCGCGCCGAGCAGCTGTTCGGCTTCCGCTACCGCATTGAGATCTACGTTCCGGCACCGCAGCGCCGCCACGGTTATTATGTGCTTCCGTTCCTGCTCGGCGATCGGCTGGTCGCGCGCGTGGACCTCAAGGCCGACCGGCTGGTCGATAAGCCGGAGGCGACGTCGGGATGGCGCAGAGGCGGGAGCGCGAACCCGGTCGTCGTGCTCGACGAGATCGACAAGGTCTCGCCCGACAAGCGCAACGGCGACGATGGTCGCCGACGCAGGGCGCACCGCCGCGTTCAAGCGCGATCTGCTAGATCGCGCCGGAGGCGCGCTGACCAGCGCCCAGGCGCGTGATCTTCTTGGGTTCGATTCGACCAGGTTGGTCAGTCGGGCCGCCGTGGCGGGTCGCCTGCTCGCCATCGACGATCGGCGCAGGAAGCTGTTTCCGGCGTTCCAGTTCGACGGTTTGGGAGTGGTCCCGGGGGTGATGCTGGTCCAGGCGGATCATGCTTCCGCAAAGCGGAGCATTCCCTTGCAAAGGGCCACGAGGTCTGGCGCGCCCGGCAGGACTCGAACCTGCAACTCCAAGCTTAGAAGGCTCGTGCTCTATCCGGTTGAACTACGGGCGCGTGAGCACATACTAGACCGGATTGCGCGCGCGGCCAACGCCGATATACCCAATCGCATGGTCAAGGACGCACCTCGCGCGACGGCCGCGGACGAGGTCCGCGCGTTCCGCCATTACGATCAGGTAATGGCCGCGTTCGTCGCCATCCTGTTGCTGTCGAACGTCATCGGCGCGGGCAAGGTCGCGCAAGTCGCCCTGCCCGGGATCGGCGCGTGGCCGTTCGGCGCGGGCATCCTGTTCTTCCCCCTCAGCTACCTCATCGGCGACATCCTGACCGAGGTGTACGGGTACGCGCGCGCGCGTCGCGTCGTATGGACCGGGTTTGCGGCGCTGCTGTTCATGGCGTTCATGTCGTGGGTCGTGGTCGCG
>CAXSEO010000277.1:0-4564 GCA_964235525.1 uncultured Sphingomonas sp.
GGTCGTGGTTCGAATATTATTCGGACATGGATCATATCGACGACCATTCGCTGTGGACCCCGACCAACTACGCGATGGAAGACAGTCTCGCGAGCTGGGGTCCGGACGTGCCGCATGATTTCGTCCACAATTACGAGGTGGATGAGCAGGCGTTCCAGCCGACGCGGAGCGAAGCGGCGGTCGCCGCCTGACACCACCGTATCGTGATGCCGCTGGAGTAACGGGTCGCCGCTTTTGCCATCGTCCCGTGACATGTCAGGCTGGTCTAGGTCACGGAAGCTGTCTCGAAGACGCCGTAGCGGGCGGGAGTGCTCGACTCTTCCGCACACAAGGGAGCGATGCCGGGCGATGGACAAGGTGGAGGATCATGCGGTCGTGATCATCGGCGCCGGCCCGAGCGGGTTGGCGCTGGCGATCGAACTCGGCTCGCGCGGGGTGAGCTGCCTGCTGGTCGAGCGCAACGAGCGGGTCGGCTACGCGCCCCGCGCCAAGACCACCAATGTGCGTACCCGGACGCATCTGCGCCGCTGGGGCATCGCGGACAAGCTGGCGGCGGCCGCGCCGTTCGGGATCGACTATCCCGCCACGGTGAGCTTCGTCACCCGCCTGGGCGGGTTCGGGCTCGCCCGGATCGAGAACCATTCCAATATCAGTCCAGAGCGTAACGAGCTCTACCCCGAACACGGTCAGTGGATTCCGCAATACACGCTCGAGCAGGTCATGCGCGAGCACGCGGAGGCGCTCCCGTCGGTGACGATCCTGTTCAACACCGAGTTCGCGTCCGCTACCCAGGATGCCGACGGGTTGGCGGTCACGCTGCGCGATGCCCGGAGCGGCGACGAGCAAGAGGTAGGTTGCCGCTATCTGGTCGGCGCGGACGGCGCGCGCAGCGCGGTGCGCGATCTGATCGGCGCGACCCTGCAGGGCCAATACGGGCTGTCGCGCAACTACAACATCGTGTTCCGCGCGCCCGGGCTGGCGGAAGCGCACCCGCACGGCCGCTCCGTGATGTACTGGCAGGTCAACCCGGTCTCACCGAGCCTGATCGGGCCGATGGACAAGGACGATGTGTGGTTCTTCATGCCCACCCGGCTGCCCGAAGGGTTCCGGATCACGCCCGAAAGCGCGGCGACGCTGATCCGTGAGTCGACGGGAATCGATCTCCCCTATGAGATCATGAGCAGCGACGAATGGGTGGCGAGCAGCTTCATCGCCGACAAGTATCGCGACCGTCGCGTCTTCCTGGTCGGCGACGCGTGCCACCTGCACCCGCCGTTCGGGGGCTTCGGGATGAACATGGGCGTGGCGGACGGGGCGGATCTCGGGTGGAAGATCGCGGCGACGCTGGAGGGTTGGGGCGGGCCGTTGCTGCTCGACAGCTATGAGGCCGAACGTCGCGGCATCCATGAGGAGGTGATCGCGGCCGCCGCTGCGAATCATTCGGTGTTGTCGAACGACTTCTGGACCGACGGCCTCGAAGACCCGGGCGAGGAAGGACAGCGTCTGCGCGCGGTCGCGGGCGACAAGATCGTGGCGGCCAAGAAGCGCGAGTTCCACACGCTCGGCACCGTGCTCGGGGGCTGCTACGCGGACTCGCCGGTGATCGCGAACGAGGACGCAGGTGGGCGCCCGCCGCAGGACAACGGCGTCTACACGCCGTCGAGCTTCCCGGGCTGTCTCGCGCCGCATCTGTGGCGCGCGGACGGGCGCTCGCTCTATGACCTGTTCGGTCCCGGGTTCACGCTGGTCCACACGCCCGCCGCCGACGCCGCCGACCTCCGCCGGGCGGTAGAGGACGCGCGCGGGCTGGGCGCGCCGTTGACGCTGCTGGAGGTGAGCTCGGAGGAGGCGGGCGGGCGCTATCCCACGCCGTTGACGCTGGTGCGGCCCGACCAGTTCGTGGCGTGGCGTGGGCGACACTGGACGCCGGACATCATCGACCGCGTGGCGGGTTGGGACGCCGGCGCGCTGGCGCGCCCTGTGGTCGAACAAGCCCGGCAAGTCGCCTGACGAGCGCGTTGGCGGCCGGCTGTTCGGCTGCTACCCTTTCCCCTCCGCAGATTGCGGCCCCGATGTGAACGGATTGATGCGATGACGCAGCTGCTGGAGACTCTGGACACCGGTCTGGTGTCGTCATTGGAGGCGCTCGACACGCGGCTGCGCTGGTTGTCGGCGTGGACGATCCACAACGCGAACCATCTGCGCGACAGCCGCGATGGCTTGAAGGTCGGCGGTCACCAGGCGTCGTGCGCGTCGATCACCGCGATCATGGCGACGCTGTATTTCCACGCGCTCGGCCCCAACGACAAGCTCGCGGTCAAGCCGCACGCCGGGCCGGTGCTCCACGCGATCCATTATCTTCTCGGCAACCAGACGCTTGACCAGCTCCAGCGCTTTCGCGGTCTCGGCGGCGCGCAAAGCTATCCGTCGCGAACCAAGGACCGGATCCCGGTCGACTTCTTGACCGGCTCGGTCGGGCTCGGGGTCGCGGTCACCGCCTTCGCCAGCCTGGTGCAGGACTATCTCATCGCGCATGGCGCGCTGGCCGAGGCGGACGCGGGGCGGATGATCGCGCTGATGGGCGATGCCGAGCTCGACGAAGGCAATATCTACGAAGCGCTGATCGAGGGTTACAAGCACGACATCCGCAATTGCTGGTGGATCGTCGACTACAATCGCCAGTCGCTCGACCACACCACCGCCGACCGGATGTTCCGCCGCTTCGACGATATCTTCGAGACCTGCGGCTGGCGAGTGCTGACGCTCAAATACGGCAAGCGCCAGCTCGCCGCGTTCGCGGAAGCTGGCGGCTTGGCGCTCAAGGAGTGGATCGACACCTGCCCCAACGCGCATTTCGCCGCGCTCACCTATCAGGGCGGCGCGGCGTGGCGCGGGCGGTTGACCCGCGACATCGGCGAAGAACCCGGCGTGAAGTCGCTCCTCGACCGGCACGACGACGACGCGCTCGCGGCGTTGATGACCAACCTCGGCGGGCATTGCATCGAGACGCTGGCGGAGGCGTTCGACAGCGCGCGCGACGAGCGGCCGACCCTGTTCATCGCCTATACGATCAAGGGCTTCGGCCTCCCCTTCGCGGGGCACAAGGACAACCATGCCGGGCTGATGAACCCGCGCCAGATCGAGCAGCTGCGCGGCGAGCTCGGCATTGCCGAGGGAGACGAGTGGAACCCGTGGGGCGGGCTGGGCGACAACGCCGCTGCCGCGCTTGAAGCGTTCGTCGCCGCCTCACCGATCGCACGCCGCGCGCCCGAACCGGTTCCCGCGCCGGCGCCGGTCCCCGCGCGGCTGCCGGTGCCCGAGGGGGCGGAGCAGTCGACCCAGGCGGCGTTCGGGCGGTTGCTGCTTGATCTCGCCAAGTCGGGGCATCCGTTGGCGGACCGGATCGTCACCACCTCTCCCGACGTCACCGTCTCGACCAATCTCGGCGCGTTCGTCAACCAGCGCGGGCTGTTCCGGCGGCAGGAGCTGGCGGACGTGTTCCACGCCGCCAAGATCCCCTCCGCGCAAAAATGGGCCGGCCACGGTGCGGGCCAGCATATCGAGCTCGGTATCGCCGAGCACAATCTGTTTCTCGTGCTCGCGGCGCTCGGCCTTGCCGGGCCGCTGTTCGGGACGCGGCTGCTTCCAATCGGGACCGTGTACGACCCGTTTATCGCCCGCGGGCTCGATGCGATGAATTATGCCTGTTATCAGGATGCGCGCTTCCTGCTGGTCGCGACCCCGTCCGGGCTGACGCTCGGGCCGGAGGGCGGCGCGCACCAGTCGATCAACTCACCGCTGATCGGCATCGGCCAGCCGGGTCTCACCTATTTCGAGCCTGCCTTTGCGGACGAACTGGCGCTGATCATGCGCTGGGCGTTCGAGCATTTGCAGGCCGACGACGGCGGCTCGGTGTACCTGCGCCTGACCACCCGCTCGATCCCGCAGGTCACGCGGGAGGACGCCGACTGGGAAGCGGACGCGCTGCGCGGCGGCTATTGGCTCAAGTCCCCCGCGCCGGGGTCGGACGCCGCGATCGTGTTCACCGGCGCGATCGTGCCCGAGGTGCTGGAAGCGCACGCGATGCTGGCGGACGACTTCCCCGGGCTGGGGCTGCTCAACGTCACCTCCCCCGACCTGCTCCACCGCGGCTGGTCCGCCTCGCGCGCGGGTCGCTGGATCAAAGGCACGCCCGCGCCCTGCCACGCCGACACGCTGCTCGCGCCGCTTGCAGCGCACGCCGGGCTGGTCACGATCATCGACGGCGCGCCGTCGACCCTCTCATGGCTCGGCGCGGTACGCGGAATGCGGGTCAGCCCGCTCGGCACGGACCGGTTCGGGCAGACCGGCGACCTACCGGACCTGTACCGCATCTATCAGCTCGACGCGGACGCGATCGTCGACGCCGCCGCCGAGCTGTTCGTGAGGGTCTGACCGGCCGCTAGGCCGGCTCGAACGCCGCGTTGATCGTCAGGTCGACCTTGTCGGACACCACCGGCACGCCGTAGCTGACACCCCACTGGCTGCGCTGGATCGAGGTGGTCGCGCGAAAACCGATCGTCGG
>CAXSEO010000278.1:0-4559 GCA_964235525.1 uncultured Sphingomonas sp.
CTCGACTTGGGCATCGACAGCGACGCGAACACGATGAAGGTCGGCGCGGTGCCGTGCTGCCCCTGCGCGGGACCCAGCTGCTTGACCGCGTCGTCGAGATCGACCGCCGAGCCGTCGCCCTTGGCGGCAGCGGCGTAGCGTTCGAGGTTGGCGTGGCCGCCGGTGTCGACCGCGCGCGCCTCCTCCGCCATGTCCTTTCCGCGATCCTTGGCCTGGTCGACCAACGCCTGCGCATCGGCCGCGGTCGCGGCCGCGTTGCGCTTGATCGCGCCAAGGTCGAGTCCCTCGGTCTGAGCGAGAACGACGGTCGCGCCGAGCGTCACCGTCGACGCCGCGAGGAGGATGAAGCGACGATTCATAGCGCGCAGCAGTTCCGCTTGCGCCACACGAGATAGCCCATGTCCTCCCCCTCAACGGGGTAGGTGCGGCCAGTGGCTGGGTTGAGGGTCGACGAGCCGATGGTCGGGCAGGCGAACTTGCCGCTCACCATCGGTGCCGGGTTGGTCATCTGCAGCCGGTACTGCGACTTCTTGAGGATCGGCATCGGGTAGGTGTGGCAGAGCGCCGCGCCTCCCGCGGTGCCCCACAGAATGCCCTCACGGTGCAGCTTGTAGATCATCCGCTCGGCCGCCAGGCGGCTCGACTGGATCGGGTCCATGTGCGCGGACACGTTGCCGTTCAGCGGGTACATCGACCCGTGACAACCCGCGCACCAGAACAGCGGATCGAGCGGAATGTTCGCGGTCGAGGCGATGCAGTCGGCCGCGCAGGCGATCTGCGCCACCGGGTTCGCGAACAAAGTGCTTTCCGGGTTGATCAGCGTCGTAAGCGAGTCGTCCTGCCACAGCGGATCGATCTCGGTAACATAGGCGATGTCGAACGTGCCCACCTCCAGGCAGGCGAAGTCGGCGAGGATTTCGAGCCAGGAAACCAGCGGGTACATATACCAGTGGACGTTCCACTTGGCGGACTGCTGGGAGGCACCCCCGATCTGGCTGGTACCCTGATAGGTCCCGCGCCCGATGTCGAACCCGGGGTCGAGCGTCATCCCGCCCAAGTTCACGAAGCACCACGGCTTGTTCGACACATCGACGAGGCGGCTCGGCTCCCAGAACCCGACCGCGATGCCGATGCGCGGGATCGGCGAGCCGCACAGGCAGATCGGGAAGCTCGGATTAGGGGTGTCCGCCCGCTCGCTCGGCCAGATCTCGAGACCGCCGACCGAGAGCGGGAACAGGCAGCTCCAGCAGACATCGGTGATCGGGTTGACGAAATGGCCGGTGCAGCCTCCGGGCGCGGCCGAGGACGGTGTGGCCGCGCCGAGCGCGAATGCGAGGCCGACGCAGGCAAGCCAGACGCGGAGCCGCGCGAGGAGGCACGCGAGCATCAGGAACGCTCCTTCGTGTCTTGGGCCAAAATACGAGCGGCCCTCGCGGCTTCGAACTCAGCGAATAACCGGGCATACCTTCGAGCGACGACGATTAGATATATCAGCTGAACTGCTAGAACCATGTAGGTCACCAACAGTGAAGCACTGATAACGGTGTCGTTGGAGTAGCCGTACCTTGGCAACAGCACCGCAATAATAGACCAGCCAAGAAGCGCCTGAAAGAAGGGAGACCCCTGAACGCGGAAAATCGTTATGATTAGAGGTTCGTCAAAGTCGCTCATTGATCACCTCCCCCGGCAAGTATCTCGCTCGCCCACAACCGATCGGCCTTCACCTTCGCAACGAACCAGCGCCCCCCTTCGACCGCCGCCGCGAGACCAACCAGCAGCGAGGTGAGGGCGACCGCGCGCCCCGCGCACCCGAACGACTGAACGCCGACCAGCACCGCGAACACGACCAGCAGCGCCGTCGCCACGTGCCGCTTCGCGCGCAGCGACGCGGTCTCGGGAGCGGCCATTGGCACACCCATCACGCGCTCAAGCAGGTCCATGAGCGTCCTCTCGATGCGGCAGAGAGCTGGTCGACCCGCGCAAACGCGCGATGCCGCGACCTGCAATGATCGCGAGGTGGGTGCCGGCGAGCGACAGCGCACCGACGGTCAGCAACCGGACCTGACCGGACATGCCGAGGCCTGCGACCAAGCCTGGAAAGACCAGCAGCATGCCCGGCAAGGAGAAAGCGGCGACGCCCTTCACGACGACGCTCCACTCGGAACCTCGGCGATGCGCATCGACCGGCCAGCCTGGACGACGGTCGCGGGCGTATGCTCGATCCCGAACTTGCGCGTGAGTGTGCCACGCTGGTCAAAATAGAAGCGGCGCTGATGCGCGCCCATCAGCTCGAGCGGGGCACCGCGAACCAAGATGATCTTCGCTGCCGCGGGCTGCTTCAGCGCCCAGGCGACCTCGCCTTCCTCGTCACCATTGATGAACACCAGCGGCGTCTTGACGACGACGTAGTCGAGCGGGTTCACGTTGGCACCGCGATGCGCGACGATGTTGCCTTTGGAGTCACGCACGTCATGGTCGAGCGTGATCGACGGATCGTAGAGCCAGCTGCGCGCCTTGCTCGCCCCCGACAGCCCCTCGACCGGATCGGGGCGGCGAACCCTGGCTTCGGCGCGCTTCGCGAAGGCGCGGTTGATGTCGTCGATACGCCCGTCCGCCTGCAGGTTGCGGAGTCGGGCCTCGATAACGCTCAGGAAGTCGGGCTCAATGATCGGGAATACTGCCCCGAGCTGGCCATAGTCCCGCGCGAGCGCGGGGCCGGGAAGCGCCACTCCGAACGCCAGCAGCCAGGCGACGACCGTCGGGCCCACGGAAGAGAGTTCGCGGACCCTCACAGGATCGGGACTCCAGTGCCGACCACCTGAGATCGGCACACCCAGCCGATCGCCGCATAGCGGCTGTCGAACCCATCGGGATGCGGACTGGCGGCGAAGTAGCAGCCGCGCGGGACGCGACCGACCGGCCCGGGCGCGAGCGGCTCCCCGCGTTTCGAGAGAGGCTTCAAATGCGCGACGCGAACGCCATTGACCCGGACCCATGATCCGTCACGGTCGACCAGATCGCCCTCCACGCCATAGACGAGCTTGCCGAACGCCTTCGGATGCGCGCCGAAATGCGCGACCACGAGCGGGTTCAGCGGCGGCGAGAACGACACCACCTCGCCGCGGTGCGGCAGCTTCCCGGCATCGACGAAGAACGCCCAGTTCGGCAACGAGTCCGTCGCGTTAATCATGAACGCGTGGGTCGCGGCCCAGGAACTCAGCGACGAGTAGAGGGCACCGGCGGCCGCGACCGCACCGATCATCTTCCAGCTCGGGAGACGCCGACGCTGCGATCCAGGGGTAATCGCGCTCATTGCGCGTCCTCCCCCGCGCCGGTCGGGGCCGACACGCCCGCGAACGGGTTGGCTTGAGCCGACGACACCGCGGGCGCGGATGACGCCGAGGGTGCCGAAGGCGACAGGCCGATCGACGGCGAGCCCTGAGACGGGGATACGGGAAGCGGAGACTGCTGAGGCGCCGGGCCGGTGACGATCGCAGGGACAGAGGATGACGCCGGAGCAAGGGAGGTCGGCAACATGACCACCTTGGCCACCTCCGCGTTGACCTGCGCGGTGATGTCGGGGACCGTCCCCGCAATCACCGCTTCGCCGACCAGCACCGTCGCGCCCTCCGCGGCGTGCTTCTTGAGCACCGCGTCGAGCCCGATCATGAACGCCTGCGTCCGCTGCGCGGCGACCTGTTGACTATCTCCCGACCGGGCCTCGCTCGTCACAAGATCGCTGATCATCTGCGACAGGCGGACGGTGACGACGCGCTTGTACTGGAGCGCGACCAGCGTCTTGGTCGCCCAGGCGCCCCAGGCCAGGACGGCAAGACCGAGGGCGAGCGCCGAAAGCTGGGCTCGCGTGAGGCCCGCGAACACGGCCCGTTTGCGGGGCCGAAGCGCGGCAGGAGCCGCGCTGCTGCTGGTCGCCCGGATCGACGCGGGCGAACCGCTTCTGGCAGGCGCGGGAGGAGTGATGTCGAACCCGAGCTGGCGGTCGTCGTCAGGGCGGGCGAGGTCGGCGAGATCCATGGGTCAAACGTCCTTCTCGAAGATCGCGAAGAATGTGCCGATGCGGAAGAACGACACGAGGGCGAGGGCGATGAGACCAATGGTCTCGAGGTTGCCGAGAAAGCGGTTCTGCAAGGAGGCAGGCGCTTGGCCGTAGTGCATGCCGATCATGCCGATCTGCGCGAAGAAGCCGCCCGCGGTGAGGTCGCCGACCGCCCAGAACAGGAGAACGAACAGCCCCGCCGTGGTGAGCAACGTCACCGCCGTCCAGCCGGTCAGGTGAAGCGCGAGCGCGAGATAATGACCGATGGCCATCAGGCGGTTGGAGCGCGGGTTCATTCGGCCGCCTCCGCGTACACGAAGTCGTCATTGGCCGTCGGGTGCTCCGGCTTGGTCCATCGCTCCGGGTTGTTGGGATAGGCGACGCGCTCGATCGCGCCGCCCATCGTCAGGCCCTGCGCGACGAGTTCCTCGATGCGCGCATAGACCTTCGGGCTCGAGGAATAGACCGTCGCGGAATACGGGTCGAGCACCAGGCGGCCGAC
>CAXSEO010000279.1:0-4556 GCA_964235525.1 uncultured Sphingomonas sp.
CTGCGCCCGCCCCGCGATCGGACGGGGCGTGTGCGCCACGGCCGCCGCGCCCCGCGCGACGCACCCGGTCCGCGACGTCCACGCCTTTCCGGGCCACCCCGCCTGCGACGCGGCGAGCCGCGCGGAGCTGGTCGTGCCGATCCTGCGCGCGGGCGAGGTGGTGGCGGTGCTCGATCTCGACAGCCCCACCCTCGCGCGCTTTGACGCGGCGGACGCGCTCGGGTGCGAGGCGATCGCGGCGCTGCTCGCCGACCGCATCGGCTGACCCGGATCGGGACTCGCGCGATGCTGGCGAGGCGCCCCCGGCGATGGTAACGCACGAATAAGCAACAACGGCGTTTTGCCCGTGCGGACCACGCTCGCGAGTCGCCGCACCGGCCAACAGGGAGGCTTATACATGCGGACCGTGATGATCGCGGCGGTGGCATTGACGGTGGCGGGGGCCGCCGAAGGGCAGCAGCGGATGGTGATGCCCGGCCCGGGTGCGTCATATTCCGCGCCGCAGAGCTATTCCGACCCTGCGCCGACGGCACGCCGAGGCCATCATTGGGGCGGTCGCGTCAACGGTGAGTGGACGGCGGGCGTCCGCGCGCCGGGCGGCTATGCGGCCTATCGTCGCCTGTCGCGCGGCTATGTGCTGCCAAACTATTGGAGCCAGCCCCGGTTCGTGGTCAGCGACTGGTCGCTCTATGGGCTGCAACAGCCGCCTTATGGCTATCGCTGGACGCGCTATTATGACGACGCGGTGCTGGTCGACACGCGCGGATCGGTGGCGGACACGGTCGATGGCATCGACTGGGACCGGTACGACCTCGATGCCACGAGCGGCAGTTACGCGGGCGGCGGTGGTAACGACAGCCGCTACGCCGGGGACAGCTACGACGACAACCGCTACTCGGGCGGTCAGTACGCAGGCGCGGGCGGGAGCTATGCGCCGGCTGCTCCGGCTTATCAGCAGGGCTATGGCGAGCGACGCAGCAACGGCGTTGGCGGCGCGCTGGTGGGCGGCGCGCTCGGCGCGGGCGCCGGGGCGCTGATTGCGGGGCGGCGTGACAAGGTCGGCGGCGCGCTGATCGGCGCGGGCGCAGGCGCGCTCACCGGCTACGCGATCGACCGCAGCGCCAATCGCAACCGCTACGCGCCGCCGCAGTCCTCGGCGGGTTACCCCGGATCGGGCGCGGACTATCCGCCGCCGGGCGGCTATCCGGGCGCGGGCTACGGTGCGCCTTACCACGACGGGTCACGCGGCTATGGCCGCTACGGCGCGGCGACGGTGATCCAGAGCGGCGGCGGCACCACCGTCACCACCGCTGGCGGCGGTTACGGCAGCGGCTATTATTATGCGCCCGGGAGCGTGACCACGGTAACGGTCGCGAGCGCGCCGGTGGTGACGACCACCACGACCGAGATTTTCGAGGACAGCGTCACCTATACCCGCGTCGCCAAGCGCCGCGTGTACCACCGGCGCGCCTATCGCCATGTACCGACCTGCGGCTGCCGGGTGCGGTGAGGGCGAGGTCGACTTGATAGGATAGTCGAGTTGTTCCCCGGCGAAGACCGGGGTCCAGCTGCGCGCGGTGTGTCAGGTCGTCACTGACCGTCAGGCGTGTCGTTACTGGGCCCCGGCCTTCGCCGGGGAACAGAAATGGTCACCGCTTAGCAACCGGTGCGCCGCCAGCCACCGGTACGCTCGGCGCGCGGCCCGCGAAGGTGACGAGGCTCTCCGCCCCGTCCGAGCCTATCGCCGCGACACCGACGAAATTGTCGTCGACCGGCGTGTCGGGGAGCACCGTCGTCGTCGCCGGTCCCGCGACCACCTGGTTGCTGGTCCACGCCACCGCGCCGTCGTTCGCCCGCCAGTAGACCTTGTACGCCGCCGCGCCCGGCACGGCGGGCCAGCTCACCGTCGTGTCCCGCGACAGCGCACCCGCTACAAAGGCCTTGGGCGGCGCGGCCGGGGCGGCGGCGAGGCGCGCGATCGTCGCCACGTTGATCGCGGTCACCTTGGCGAGATAGTCGAAGTCGACGCCCTCGATCGTGTCGCCAAACTCGCGCCCGTTCTCCACGCGCACATATTGGTGCTGCCGGTCCCAGTTCTCCGCGCCGACGGTGAAGCGCACCGCCGGATAGCCGAGCGCGAGGAACGGTTCATGGTCGCCGCCGCGCCCGAACCGGTCGGGCCGCCGCTCCACCTTGACGTCGAGCCCGCCCGGGATCGAGTCCGCCACCGCGTCGATCGCCTTGGCGAGCGCGCGGCTCGGCCCGTCATCCTCGCCGCCCTCCGCGCGCCGGGTGGTCGCGTCGGTCAGCGGCTCGCTCGCCCGTATGCCCTCGGAGAACACGCGCACGCGGTCCGCGACGCGGACGCCGCCTTGGCCGACCGAGCTGCCGATGATGTCGTTGTTGAGCATCGCGTCGACCTGCCACCCGCGGGCCTTGGCGGTGTCGGCCAGCAAGGTACCGCCCCACAGCCCCTGCTCCTCGCCCGAGAACACCGCGTAGACGATCGTCGCGCGGAACTTCTCGCGCGAGAGTATGCGCGCCGCCTCCAGCACCAGCGCCACGCCCGAGGCGTCGTCGTTCGCGCCCGGCGCGTCGGCGTCGTGGTCCATCACGTCGCCGACGATGCTGTCGATGTGTCCGCCGACGATGACGTAGCGGTTAGGGTCGCTGCCAGGCTGGATGCCGAGCACGTCGACCACGCGCACCCCGTCGGGCGCGCGCGGGCCGACAAAGCGGCGGCCGATCTGCTCGACGGTGAGGCAGCCGCCGCAGGCGCGCCCGATCGCGGTGAACTGCCCCGCCGCCCACGCGCGCGCCGCGCCGATCCCGCGCCTAGGGTCGGTGGGGGACGATGCGGTGTGCCGCGTGCCGAACGACACGAGAGTCGTGATCGTCGCCCGCAGCCGCGCGGGGCTGGGTGCCTCGCGCGCGCCGGCAGGGGTGGCGAGCAGGGCGAGCGGCAGGAGAGCGATACGCATCCGGCGAGTGTGGCGGCAACCGCCCACCCGCTCAAGCGCGAACTGCCGATCAGCTCAGCCGGTCGATGCCCTCACGGTCGAGGCTGCCCGGGATGATCATCACCGGCACGGGCAGCGCGCCCGCGTCCGCGCCCGCGAAATGCGCCACCAGCAGCCCGGGCGCGCCGGTCGCCGCCGCGCCCAGCACCAGCGCCGCGATCGCGGAGTTGGCGGCGATCAGCTCGCGGATGATGCGCGGCCCCTCGCCCTGGCGCACCGTGATCGACGGACGCAGCCCCGATTCGTCGAGGATCGTGCCTGCCGCCTTGGCGACCAGCGCTTCCGCGTGCAGCCGCGCTTCCTCCTCGAGTGTCGCCTGTACCCCGCCCCAGGGGATGATCTCGGTCGGCTCGATCAGCGCGACGACCTCGACGCCGCCGCCGGTCTTGGCCGCGCGCCGGGCCGCGAAGCGCAGCGCGATCTCCGCCTCGGGCGTGTCGTCAATCACCACCAGATAGATGCGCATGGCCCGGCTCCTTGTCGCACGAAGGTGAGCGCGCGCCGTCCGCGCGGCAAGCCCGGTTGACCCGGATCGTCGGTGGCGCGAGAACGCCGCCACCGCCCGACGCATGCGAGAGGAAGCCGATGCCGATCGAGATCAAGATGCCTGCGCTGTCCCCGACGATGGAGGAGGGCACGTTGGCGAAGTGGCTGGTCAAGGCGGGCGACACGGTCAAGTCGGGAGATCTGCTGGCCGAGATCGAGACGGACAAGGCGACAATGGAGTTCGAGGCGGTCGACGAGGGCGTGATCGCCTCGATCGCGGTCGCCGAGGGGACGGACAATGTAAAGGTCGGGACGGTGATCGCGACGCTCGCCGCCGAGGGGGAGACCGCCGACGCGAGCGCGCCGCAGCAAGTGCCGGGCGCGGAAGCGACGCCGGGCCGCGAGGACCCGAACCGGAAAGGCGACGAGGCGCGCGCGATCGCGCGCGACGCGGGCGAGGCGGAGGACCACGGCCTGCCCTCGCAGCCGCAGGCCGCGCCGACCGCCCCCGCGCCCGAGCCTGGCCCGGCGCTCGCAACTGCGACGGCATCGAGCGGAGATCGCTTCAGGGCGAGCCCGCTCGCGCGCCGGATCGCGGCGACGAAGGGTGTCGACCTGGCCAAGCTGACCGGCTCCGGCCCGCACGGGCGCATCGTCAAGGCGGACGTGGAGGCGGGAGCGGCTTCCGCCACCGCACCCGCCGTATCGGTACCTGCGCCCGCTGCTCCGGCCCCCGCGCCCCAGCTTGCAGCACCGCCGCTCGCCGCCGCTCCCAAGCCCGCCACGATCCCCGACATTCCGCACGAGCTCACCAAGCTCAGCAACATGCGCCGGACGATCGCGCGGCGGCTGACCGAGGCGAAGCAGACGATCCCGCACATCTATCTGACCGTGGACGTCCGGCTCGACGCGCTGCTGAGCCTGCGCGCCGAACTCAACACCACGCTGAGCGCTCGCGGGGTCAAGCTGTCGGTCAACGACCTGCTGGTGAAGGCGCTGGCGCTGGCGCTGATCGAACAGCCCAAGTGCAACGTGATGTTCACCCCCGAC